>JBDHTU010000029.1:0-13306 GCA_039808805.1 Micavibrio sp. | reverse complement strand
GGCCTAATAAAATCAAAGACGGCTTTTATTGCCGTTGTAGCAAATGCGGGCATCAATTTAGCCCGTGGACAGGCACATATGAGCCTGTCGCCTCAGTTATAAAATCTGCACTGGAAGGGTACGCCTACGGACACTTTAACAGTTATGTTGAAGTTGCGCGCTTCATTAACAGCCATGAATTAAAGAGACGACTGCCGAAACGTCAAAAACGTGCTGGAAAAAAATCATCTGGCGAACTCATCGCATTGGATAGCGATGGGGTAAAAGTGCACATTCTTGAGCAAGCTTGGTATTATGCCGGATTCATGGAAAATGAAAAATTCGGAGTTACCAGACGCAAGGGTCAACATGAGGCGATCATTTCCGTGGAAACGCTGGAATTAATCGAGAAGCGCTTGCGCGGTGAGCGTATTCCTGTTTATCGGAAAAATCTCAACCAGCACTTCCCGTTAAGAGGCCATGTCCTCTGTCCGTCCTGCCAGAAACCAATGATGGGTTCCTATTGTGGCGGACGGAACCAAGAGTACGGGTATTATTACTGCCAGCAGCATGGCTGTGAGTTGAAGAACAAAAACGCCCGCTATGAGTTGGTGCATGGACAATTTGAGGAATTGCTCATGGCACTTCAACCCAAGGAAGAATTGCTTGAACGCGCCACAGCCATTTTAAAGGGCGTATGGAAGGAAGAACTCAACCGCCACGGCGAACAGCACACGGAATGGAGAAAGCAACTGGCGGACTTGGAAAGCCAGCTTGAGGGCTATGTCGATGAACTGGTCAAAAACAAAGACAAGCATACGCGGGAAATTCTCCAGAAGAAGATAAACGCGTTCTCCCGCGACAAGGCCGTTCTGGAAAGGAAGCTGGAAGCGGGTCAAGCGACTGACAGCGACTTTGAAACAGTGCTTAACACCTTGCTCGGCTTCCTCAAAAACCCGCTAGAGCTATGGAAACAAGGCGATTTGGAGAAGAAACAGCTTATCCAGCGCATGGTTTTCCCTGAAGGACTGACATTTGAAATTCAGGGGCGGAAATTTCGAAAACCCTGTACAGCGCGGGTTTTCGCGTTTCTTGGGGAAATCCAAGATAAAAAAGCGGGTATGGTGGGCCTGGAGGGACTCGAACCCCCGACCAATCCGTTATGAGCGGACCGCTCTAACCACCTGAGCTACGGGCCCCCAAACCTGCCCCGATTGTATGCCCAAATCCACCAATTCTGTAAAGACCAAGAACGGCTTATGGAACAAATCGCTGGCCTTATTTGTTCAACCCGCTATATTCCATAGCGCATTAGTCGGGAGCCCCACATTATGAAACATTCTTTAAAAAGCCTTTTTGCCGTTTTTCTGGGCGTTTTTATCGCCCCCAGCGCCATGGCCGCGTCGGATATGATGGTCGCCGCCACCATGCAGCGCTGCGCCACCAATGAAGATTGCCAGTTGGTGACCAACAGCTGTAACGACAATTGCGGCTTTGTGCCGATCAACAAAGCCAACCTCGGCGCGTTGCAACAGTTGTATCAAACCCGCTGCGGCAAACCGATGGAGGCGAACCCCTCCTGCAATATGAACCCGCCGATCAATGCCGCCTGCATCAATGCGCGCTGCACGATCGACTATGCCTATGCCAACAATGCCGGCGCGAAAGATTACCAATCCGGCGCATACGGCGTCCCGGAAGCGCCTGTCCCCAACAAAGTGCCGGGCGATTATTCCAATGTGGATGACCGCCATGGTTTCAGCGCGTATGACCTCCCAGGCACGGATGTAAAGCAAAACACGGTCGGCACGATCGTCGACAAGGTTTATGTCCCGCCGTCCGCCCCGGTATCCGGCGGTAATTATGTTCCGGTTACACCGGGCACTGTTCCGTCCGTTCCGGCCACCGCCCCCGTGCCGTCTACGCCGATGGTCGCACCGTCGCCGTCCGGCGCCTATGTACCCGCCGCTCCGGCACCTGCTGCTGTCGCGCCGACGCTGCCTCCGGCCGCCGCCGCACCGGTTCCTGCGCCTGCAAATATTCCTCCGGTTGCGATGCCGCGTGCAGAGAGCTATTCCACCGTGCCGCAGATGGTTCCATCCGCGCCAAACCAGATGCCGCCGCAACCCGTCCCCGCCGCTCCGCGCGGCCCGGCGGAATATGTTCCGGCCCAGACGCCGCCGACCCTGCCCGCCCCCGGCCTGCCAAGCGCAGCGGTTGATCCGGCGTCCCCGGCCGCCGCTCAGGCAACGGCTACGCCTGCCGTGCCGTCTGTCGGCGCCACCGGCGTGCCTCAAGCCCCGGCAGGGTCAGTGCCTATCCCGCCGTCCGACCTGAAACCTGCGCCGACCTTCGTTCCGCCGCCGGGCACGGCAAGCCCCGTGTCACCGGAAGATCCAGGCGCGCCGCCTCCAGCTGGTACTGTCCTGCAAATGAAAGAAGGTCCGGACGGCAGCCCCGGCGCGACCGTTGGCGCCGCCAAGAAAAGCTTCGGCTCTTCGGGCAGCAAGACCCCTGCGCGAAACACTTACGAAACAAATCTCTAAACAGAAAACCCCGCTTCGGCGGGGTTTTTACTGTCTGGAATTTCAGGGCAGGATTTATCCCGCGGCGTCATCGTTCGCCGGTGTGACAAACACTTTCAGATGCGCGCCCTGGAACACGATACCGCCGCTGACGGGATTGATCATGATGTACTGATCGCTCGCCATGATTTCGGCAAACAGATCACCTTCAAATTCATACAACATATAACCGTCAGGGACATCCTCATCCGCGACAAAGGCGTTCACTTCCTCCTGATCGGTGAAGATCGGAATATATTCGATCTCCCGGTCGTCTTCGAGCAGGTAATTGAGGAAATTCAGCGTCAGCCCTTCCGGGTCCTCCGCCTGCGCGAACACCAGGAGTTTGCCGCCGACCAGATCCTTGATCAGCGTTTCAAACAGCGCATCTTCGCCGTCGACGATTTTCTGAATGGTATCGCGCATATTTCCTACAGAGCAGCCTTCGGTTTTGCCTCTGCATTTGCAGCCATTTGATTGCTTTGGCCGGCAAGTTGCAACTCATGAGCAAGATTCATGGCAAACTCCTATGTATCAAGGAAGCTGCGCAGCTTGCGCGAACGGCTCGGATGTTTGAGCTTACGCAATGCCTTTGCCTCAATCTGGCGAATACGCTCACGCGTAACATTAAACTGCTGCCCCACTTCTTCCAGCGTGTGATCGGTGTTCATGCCGATCCCGAAACGCATGCGCAGAACGCGCTCTTCACGCGGCGTCAAAGACGCCAGAACGCGGGTTGTCGTTTCGCGCAGGTTGGAATGGATCGCGGCCTCAACCGGCAGGATCGCATTTTTATCTTCGATGAAGTCGCCCAGCGATGAATCTTCTTCATCTCCGATCGGCGTCTCCAGCGAAACAGGTTCTTTCGCGATTTTCAAAACCTTGCGCACTTTGTCCAGCGGCATATGGAGACGCACGGCCAGTTCTTCCGGCGTCGGCTCACGGCCGATCTCGTGCATCATCTGGCGCGATGTGCGGACCAGCTTGTTGATCGTTTCGATCATGTGCACCGGAATACGGATGGTGCGCGCTTGGTCGGCAATGGAACGTGTTATCGCTTGGCGAATCCACCATGTGGCGTAAGTCGAAAACTTATACCCGCGGCGGTATTCGAACTTGTCGACCGCTTTCATCAGGCCGATGTTCCCTTCCTGGATCAGGTCGAGGAACTGCAGGCCGCGGTTGGTGTATTTCTTGGCGATGGAGATAACCAGACGAAGGTTGGCCTCTACCATCTCTTTCTTCGCGCGCGCGGCTTCTTTTTCGCCCTTTTGCACCGTTCCGGCAATCCGGCGGAATTCGGAAATCGGCAACATG
This sequence comes from Micavibrio sp., assembly GCA_039808805.1. Lineage (GTDB taxonomy): Bacteria > Pseudomonadota > Alphaproteobacteria > Micavibrionales > Micavibrionaceae > Micavibrio_A. Next base: position 9,446 of record JBDHTU010000029.1, on the reverse strand, counting down.
GCTTCATCCGAGATCACGGCGATCTGGTCGCGGATTTCCTTGACCTTGTCTTCGTTTTTCTCTGCAAATTTTTCCCAGTTCTTTCCAAGCTTGCGCACCTTGGAAAGCCATTTGGGGTCCAGTTCATGCCCGTAATAATTTTCAAGAAACTCTTCGCGCTTTACCTTGGCGTCGGTGGCCAGGCGCAAAAGCTTTCCTTCCATCGAAACCAGTTCGCGGTTGACCTTGTGAAGCGCTTCGACAAGCTGTTCGATCCGCGCATTGTTCATGCGCACTTCGTTCATCAGTTCGACCATCTCAGCCTTGAGCTTGTCGTATTTCTTATCCAGCGCGGGATCGACTTTCTTGCCCTGCGTCAGGAATTCAAGGCGCTCTTTCTGCGCCGTCTGCATTTTCTTGTAGGTCTTCTTGATCTTGGCAAAGCTCTCGAAAACCTGCGGCTTCAACTGCTCTTCCATCGCGGCCAGCGAGGGATTGTCGCCCTCTTCCGCTTCGCCGCCCTCACCGCCTTCTTCCGAAGGTTCCGGCTCTTCCATATCGCCGGCAGCAGGCGCTGCGCCGCCTTCGGGCGAGCCGTAGGTCGCGTCAAGGTCGATAACCTCGCGCAGGAGGATGTCTCCTTTTTCCAGCGCGGCATACCACGCCAGCAGCGATTCAATCGCCAGAGGAGATTCGCAAATCCCGCCGATCATCAATTCGCGGCCCGCTTCGATACGCTTTGCAATCGCAATCTCGCCTTCGCGGGAGAGAAGTTCGACAGAGCCCATCTCGCGCAGGTACATGCGCACGGGGTCGTCGGTGCGGCCCGTATCGTCGGCGGAAATATTCCCGCCGGATTCATATTCGCCTTCTTTTTCTTCGGCTTCTTCCGCTTCGTCTTCACCGCCGTCCGACATCTGGATGCCGACGTCGGAAAGCGTGGACATGGCGTCTTCGATCTGCTCGGAGGTGAAATCTTCGGCAGGCAGAGCGGCGTTCAGTTCATCATACGTGATATAGCCGCGCTCCTTGCCCTTGGTGACAAGCTTCTTGACGATCTGCGCCAGCGTCCCTTTCGTCGCCGTCGTCGTGGTGCTTTCGCCGGAATCATCGCCGTCGGAATCCTTATCCTTGGCGGCGGCCTTGGCCGGCTTCAAAGGCTTTACGCCCTTTTTCACAGGGGTCGGTTTCGGTGGTGTCTTTTTCGTCATCGCCATTTTGTATCTGTTCGCAACTCTTGTCTGCCCGATTCGCCCATTAGACCGGAATTCATGCCGAATTCAAAGCCCTTACGCGTATAAAGCAGGGTTTTTAACCATCTGATGTTTTACGATTTTCCCGCAGGGCGGTCAGCCGTCTTTCGTTTTCCTCGCTCGGGTTTTCCTTCATGGCCAATATGGCCTGTTCCAGATCGTCCCGCGCGCCCTGCATTTGCATCGCTTTCCAGGCCGCCCGCCAGGCGCCGAGAACCGCGCCGGTATCATTGGAAGGTCTGGAAAAAGATGCGTGGGTATAGACTTGTTCAGACAACAACTGCCCCAACTCGCCCTCAAACCCTTGCTCACTCAAATGGTTACGAAGCCCGTCCGCGTCAAGCGCCGGATTTCGGCCCAATGTAGATAGAACGGCCTGCCGCAGACGGTCAAGCGCGTTTTCCGGAAGATCAAGATGTCCCAGTTCCTCTTCGATATCGGCGAATATGTCCGGATTGTTGAGAACACAGGCCAATAACGCTTTGGAATACAATAAATTTCTTCCAAAAGCCGGCCGGCGCAGAGGCGTAATGGCGACGGGCGCAGGCGGCGAAAATCTACCCTGGCCGTAGCCGCCCTGCAGGCGCGGTGTCCAAGGCGCGCGGCCAGATCCCTGGGCGGACGGCGCAGGCGCAAAGGCTTTGCGGATTTTTTCCCGGAATGCTTCCCGGTAATAATGCTGGACCGTCCGGTCCGCGATACGGGACGCCGTTTCTTCCAGCAGCCGCGAGAGCCCGGCGCGGTCCTCCGGCGTTTCGAACGTCCGTCCGTCCGTGCCGTCCGTGTAAAGGAAATCCACCAGATGGACCGCGCCGTCAAGCACGGCCTGAAATCCGGCTGCGCCCTTTGCCTTGATCAGGCTGTCCGGGTCCTCGCCTTCCGGAAGAAAGGCAATCTTCGCGCTGTGGTCCGGTTTGAGCAGCGGCAGGATGCGCTCGCACGCCCGCGTCGCGGCGCGGCGTCCCGCGTTGTCGCCATCGAAACACAGGACGGGAATTTTGCTTTCCTGCGGGATCATCTTCCACAGGATCAGGATCTGGTCTTCGGTCAGCGCCGTGCCCAACGGCGCAACCGCGCCCCTGAAATCGGCCCGAAAACAGGCAATAACATCCAGATACCCCTCGACGACAATGACAGGCTTGCCTTCGCTGGCGGCCATGCGCGCATGCGGCTCGCCATACAGCATCTTACCCTTGTGAAAGAGCGGCGTATCGATGGAGTTGATATATTTCGGCGGTTTGAAATCGCCGCGGTCAGGACTGCGCAGATGATCGGGCAGAATTCGCCCGCCGAAGGCCACAATGCGCCCGCGCCGGTCAGGCACCGGGAACATCACGCGTTCGCGGAAAAAACCATACGGCTCACGGCTTTTTTCGGACGTTTTAACAAGCCCGCCTTCGATCATTTGCGCATCGGTATATCCAAGCGATGCAAGATGTTTGCGCAGCGCCTGCATATCCGACGGCGCATAACCGACACGGAAAGACCGCATTACATCGTCGGACACGCCGCGTTCCTTCATATAATCGAAGGCAACCTTGCCTCCGGGTGCGCGGAATTGTTCTTCCATCCACTTCGCCGCCGCATCCATCAATGTGTAGAGGTTTTTCTGCTTCTCCGCCTTCTCGATGTCTTCGGGCGCGCTTTTGGGAACCTGCATCCCGACTTGCGAAGCCAGCGATTCAACCGCTTCGGGGAAAGAAAGATTGTCATGGCGCATGACGAAATCAATGATCGACCCGTGCGCGCCGCAGCCGAAGCAATGAAAAAACTGCTTGTCGTCGTTCACATAAAAGGACGGCGACTTTTCATTGTGGAACGGGCAGCACGCCCTGAATTCCCGCCCTGCCCGCGTCAGGCGCACGCGCTTACCCACAATGTCGGAAACATTGATACGCGAACGTAACTCATCAAGGAATCGCGGGGGAATGGTCATTGGTCTTATGCATATCAGCCGGGGCGGCAAAAGTCACCGGAATATGGGTATCTCCGGCACGAAGAAAGAAAACCCGCATACAAACCGAGCGATGACTTGCTTGAAAAATAGACACATGTACAATACCCGCTCAAGTTGCTCCCTTAAACCAGCCTTGTGTTTTACATATGCAACACATTGTTTTTAAATAAATATAAGGAAATCCTGCAATGCCCTTCTCCTTGTTCTCCACCTCTGGAAATGCCTCGAAACTTACACAACTCAAGGCCCTGGAGAATATATCGGCCAATGTGATGATCGCCGATGCCAACCGGAACATCGTTTACATGAACAAGGCGGTCACGAAATTCCTTCAAGAAGCGGAATCGACAATCCAGAAAGACCTGCCCAGCTTCCGTGTCTCCAACCTTGTCGGCCAGAATATAGATATCTTTCACAAAAATCCCGCCCACCAGCAGCGGATGCTGGATGCCCTGACCGGCAGCCACACCGCCACGATCAAGGTCGGCGGCCGCATGTTCGACCTGGTCGCCGGGCCGCTCTTCGCGGATGACGGGAAAAGGATCGGCACATTCGTCGAATGGAAGGACGCCGAACTGCGGCTTCAGAACGGCGACTTCAAGGCGCTGGCCGACGCGCTCTCCCGCTCTCAGGCTATCATCCATTTCGATATAAACGGCATGATCGCCACGGCCAATGAAAATTTCCTGAATACGCTGGGCTATACGCTCAATGAAATCCAGGGCAAGCATCACAGCATGTTCGTCGATCCGGACTACAGCAACACGTCCGAATACAGGCAATTCTGGGAAAGCCTGAAAGCGGGGCAATTTCAGGCGGCGGAATATAAACGTTTTGGCAAAGGCGGCCGCGAAATCTGGATTCAGGCGTCCTACAATCCTATCTTCGACGAACAGGGAAAGCCGTTCAAAGTCGTAAAATACGCAACCGACATCACGGACGACGTTTTAAAGCGGCAGGAAAAAGCCCGGATCGGCGTCCTCGTAGACCAGAATCTGGGCAACATCGTCGATGCCGTGGGGAACGCCAGCGTCCGCACGACCTCCGCCGCCAGCTCGTCGACGCAGGCGGCAACCACCGTACAAAGCATTGCCGCCGCTGCGGAAGAGCTGAACAGTTCCATTCAGGAAATTTCTTCCTCCATGGCGCATTCCCGCGCCGCGGTCGCCGAGGCGACGAAGCTGACCGAGGGGGCCGATAAATCGACGCTGGAACTCAGCCATGCCGCCGAGCAAATGTCCGGCATCGTCTCGATCATTCAGGACATCGCCAACCAGATCAACCTCCTCGCCCTTAACGCAACCATTGAATCGGCCCGTGCCGGCGAGGCTGGCAAAGGCTTTGCCGTCGTTGCCAGCGAGGTCAAAAACCTCGCAACGCAGGTGGCGCAGGCAACGGACAATATCTCCCAGGAAATCGGCAATATGCAGAACGTGTCGAACAGCGTCGTCAGCGCCCTGACCCAGATCAAATCGGCCATCGGCACGGTTGAGAACACAATCACCGGAATTGCCGGCGCGATCGAGGAGCAGAGCGCCGTAACCGGCCAGATGTCATCGCATATGCAGACGGCCTCCGTCGCCTGCAGCGAGGTCGACACCAGCCTGCGCGATATCCTTACCGCCATGGAGACGTCCGACCAGTGCACGCGGGAAGTTCAGGAAATGTCTAAGGAACTGGTTGCCGCCTAGTCTTAAAACACAAATGAAGCCTTTAACAATATGTATAATATCCGGGATTTAAGCAATCCCGGATACGGCCATGGACAGAAAACGGCGAAATCTACGGCACGAACAGAACAAGGCATTCTACCGCGCCATGGCTATGCCGACCGTGGGCCCAAACAGCTATGCCGAACTGTTCGAAAGCGCACAGGTGGTTTGCCTGCTGAAACTGCCGAATGTAGAAGATGTTCTTTACAACGGTGCCGACCAAATAAGGGCTGCCTTTGTAAACGCCGCAACAGATGTTTATTTTAAAGGTCCAAAGGACAAGGCAGTAAACTTTGCCTTTTTTGATTCGTTGAGTACCGAGCCCGCCATATCTCCATTAGGGACCAACGGAAACAAAATATCTTTCTACAAAGCCCGCCTCCGGATACGTGGCAAGAAAAGGGAAATATCGACAAGCTACATGGAGGCGTTCGGCGCGGGCGCCACGCGGGTCGGGTCTGTTGACGTAGTGGATATCCGCGGGCGGCGCACCCAGATTGAAATTCCCGACCTGACCGACATCGTTTCCGCCGCGTTCGGGATACAGGTCCCTGAAAATGTCTCTTATCTGGGAATGATCGCCAAGAAGGACATCATCAACCTGATTGGTGATATGGGCGTTAGCCTGCATTCCCGCGAAGAAGCGGTGCGCAGAGCCGTTCAGGAACGTTATGGCCCGAATTAGGCCGATAATTTCTGCTTGATAACCCCGCCGGCCTTGCCCATGTCGAGCTGCCCGGCGTAGCCGGCCTTCAGTTCGGCCATCACCTTGCCCATGTCCTTGATCCCCGCGGCGCCGGTTTTGGCGATGATGTCCTCAATCACCCTGGCAACCTCGTCATCGGACAATTGCTGGGGCATGAAAGACTGAATCACGGCTATCTCGCCCTCTTCCTTTTCGGCCAGTTCGGGGCGGTTGTTTTCGCGGAAGATGCGCGCGGATTCGGTACGCTGCTTGATCATGGATTGCAGCAGGGACAAAACACCTGATTCGTCGATCCCGTCATTGCGGCCGTCGGTGCGGCTGGCCACGTCTTTGTCCTTCATTGCGGCAATGATAAGTCTTATGGCAGCAAGACGCTCCATCTCCTTGTTTTTCATTGCTTCTTTCATGGCGGCGTTAATTTTTTCGCGCGTGCTCATGTTTTTCCTTCCATTCGCTCTCTAAAATGTTTACTAAATCATCTTCCAGTGGCCCCTACAAACCCTAGGCAGAAACTGGAGCTGTTGTAATGACAGATATATCTACCCCCCCATCTACTATGAAGCCCCCAAAAAACGCAAGCGCCGTCATAGTTTTAGCGGATGGAAGTGTCTTTTATGGACAGGGAATCGGGGCGCAGGCGAAGACCGTCGGCGAAATCTGCTTTAACACCTCGATGACCGGGTATCAGGAAATCCTGACTGACCCCTCCTACGCCGGGCAGATCATCAATTTCACCTTCCCGCATATCGGCAATGTCGGCACGAACGACGAGGATATTGAAACCATCAACCCAGCCGCCCGCGGCTGCATCCTGCGCGAAGCGATCACGGATGAGGAAAGCTGGCGCGCCACCAAGCATTTCGATGCATGGCTCAAGGCCTACAATCTTCCCGGAATCTGCGGCATCGACACCCGCGCGCTGACCCGCCGTATCCGCGATATCGGCGCGCCGAACGGCGTGCTGTGTCATCAGGAGGATGGAAAGTTCGATCTCGACGCACTCAAAAAAGAAGCCGCCGCATGGCCGGGGCTTGAGGGCATGGATCTCGCCAGGGAAGTCTCCTGCACCCAGACCTACAAGTGGGATGAGACCACGTGGTCGCTCAAAGATGGGTACGGCAAACTGGACAATGCGCAATATCACATCGTTGCGATGGATTTCGGGGCAAAGCGCAATATCCTGCGCTGCCTCGCGGCCTCGGGCTGCAAGGTCACGGTTGTCCCGGGCGGCACGTCTGCCGAAGATATTCTGAACCACAAACCGGACGGCGTGTTCCTGTCCAACGGTCCGGGCGATCCCGCCGCCACGGGCGTATATGCCGTGCCCACCATTCAGGCGCTGCTCGCGAACAATATTCCGCTCTTCGGCATCTGCCTCGGCCACCAGATGCTGGCCCTTGCCATCGGCGGCAAGACGAAGAAGATGCATCAGGGCCACCGGGGCGCGAACCAGCCCGTGAAAGACCTTACCACGGGCAAGGTTGAAATTACATCGCAGAACCACGGCTTCTGCGTCATGCCGGAAACCCTGCCCGCAAATGCCGAAGTCACGCATATCTCTTTGTTCGACGGGTCGAACGAAGGCCTGCGCCTGAAAGACAAACCCGCTTTCTCCGTGCAATACCATCCCGAAGCCTCTCCCGGCCCGCAGGACAGCCATTATCTTTTCGGACGTTTCGTTGACATGATCCGCGATAGTAAAGGGAGGAAAGCCGCATGAGCCTTCACGACACCATGGTAAAACACGGCCACACGATGTTCCGGTACCGGAGCTACCTGCCGCTGCTGATCATCCCGCCGCTTTTCATCGCCATGAAGGAAAGCCTGTGGGTCGAAGAAATGATCGGCGATAACTTCGAAGATTTCTGGGTCTTCATCTGCTTTCTCGTTTCCCTCTTCGGCCTTTTTATCCGCGCTTATACGGTCGGCCACGTTCCCGGCGGGACATCAGGGCGCAACACGCAATCACAGCGTGCGCACAAGTTGAACACCACCGGCATGTATTCCATCGTCCGCAATCCGCTTTACCTCGGCAATTTCATCATCATTCTTGGCGTATTGCTGTCTATCAAAGTGTGGTGGCTTGTCGCGCTCGGCTCTCTGGCCTTCTTTATTTATATGGAACGCATCATCCTCGCCGAAGAAAAATTCCTCGCTGATACATATGGTCAGAATTATGCAGAATGGCGGGCGAAGACCCCCGCCATATGGCCCAATTTCAAGTTATGGCAGAAACCGGAATTGCCCCTGTCTATGAAGACAGTTATGAAGCGTGAATATCCGGGATTGATCGCAATCGGCGCCGCTTTCTTCATCACGGAATTCATTACCGATGTCTATTTTGAAAAAGAGCCCGTGCGCGAATGGGTGATCGACGATATTGCCTGGCCGATTATGATGGGCGCGTTTCTTGTCATCGGCCTTACGCTACGCTATCTCAAAAAACACACAAACGTTTTGAAAGTCGAAGGGCGTTAGGCCATGACGAACTCCCTCCTCAAAGGCTTCAAGATGTTCCGCAAGGACAATTATGAGGGCAATACCCTCATGAAGCGTTTGGTGAAAGAAGGCCAGTCGCCTGACTATTTTATCGTGTCCTGCATTGATTCGCGTTCGAACCCCGGCACCATCTTCCGCCCCGAACCGGGGACTTTTTTTGCACACAAGGCGATGGGCGCCATCGTCCGCCCCTATAAAAAAGGAACGGCGCTCGCCGCCGCCCTGCAATTCGCGCTCGTGCATAATACGGTGAAAGAAATCATCGTGCTTGGTCACACAGGCTGCGGCGCGATCAAGGCGATGGTCGACAAAATCGACGATGAGGAAATCTCGTCTTTCATCAATGTCGCGCAGGAAGGGCTTGAAAAAGCGAAGGCGCGATCGGGATGTTCCTGCACACATGACGAACTGCTCCGCAATTCTGAGGAGGAAATCGTCCTCCTCTCCGCCGAAAACCTGAAAACCTATCCGAGCGTCGCGACCGCCCTCGCCGAAAAACGCGTCGTCATCCGCCCGTGGCTGTTCGACATGGAGAGCGGAGAACTGTTGCAATACAGTCCCGACTTCAAAGAATTTGTTCCGCTGACCAATCATAAACAAGGGATAGCCAAATGAATCTTACTCTACTGGATATTCTGACATTAGCATTTGGAACAGGAGCGGTAGCATCATTTATAAGCTGGATAAAAGATAGCGCGGTCAATCGTTTTAAAAAGAAGAAACTTACCGACTACACGGCTTTAAGGCTGGCAATCATTCTAGACGAATTTGCCATTAAGTGCGCCTCCCTCGTTGACGATCTTGACTGCCGAATAGAGTTTTCAGGCGGTTACGGAGGCGATACCGCCCGAGCTATTCCCACATTAACTCCTTTTCCTTCTGATATTGATTGGAAAACCATGCCGCATGAAATTTCCTCACGTATTTTGAGCTTGCCGAACGAGATATTAAAGAATGAATCCATCATTAATGAGATGCGCCATCTTTCCCAGGAAGAAGTTTCAGAAGTATTGGCAGAGCGCTCGGGCTATTGTGGCTTCATCGGCTGGCAACTAGCCAATGATTTAAGAATCGCTTACCACCTTCCCGCCCATTACAACTCACCTGCCTCTTGGGATATAACCAGACCTTTGAAGCAGTATTATGAACTTATGCTGGAACGTAAAAACATAATAGAAAAGAGCCCACATGCCTAAACGTACCGACCTAAAATCCATCTGCATCATTGGCGCAGGCCCGATCATCATCGGGCAGGCGTGCGAATTCGATTATTCGGGCACGCAGGCGTGCAAGGCGCTCAAAGAAGAAGGCTACCGCGTCATTCTGGTCAACTCCAACCC
>JBDHTU010000028.1:0-13398 GCA_039808805.1 Micavibrio sp. | reverse complement strand
GTTTTTCGCAGATTGCGTAAATTTCAGTAACGGTACTGGTCGCTCTTGAACGGACCTTGCTGCTCGACGCCGATATAATCGGCCTGCGCTTTGGTCAGCTTGGTCAGCTTCGCGCCGAGTTTTTCCAAGTGCAGCATGGCCACTTTCTCGTCGAGATGTTTCGGGAGAACGTAGACTTTCTTTTCATACTTGTCTGCGTTGTTCCACAGTTCGATCTGGGCCAGCGTCTGGTTCGTGAAAGAAGACGACATGACGAAAGACGGGTGGCCTGTGGCGCAGCCGAGATTCACAAGGCGGCCCTCGGCGAGCAGGATAATGCGCTTGCCGTCGGGGAATTCGATCTCGTCCACCTGCGGCTTGATGTTATGCCATTTGAAGTTGCGCAGGCCTTCGACCTGGATTTCGTTGTCGAAGTGGCCGATGTTGCAGACGATCGCACGGTCTTTCATGGCGCGCATATGATCGACCGTGATGATGTCGATATTGCCCGTCGTGGTGACGAAGATGTCGGCGCGCGGGGCGGCTTCTTCCATCGTGACGACTTCATAGCCTTCCATGCAGGCCTGCAGCGCGCAGATTGGGTCGATCTCGGTGACGAGGACGCGAACGCCTTGCGAGGCGAGGGATTCGGCGGAACCTTTGCCCACGTCGCCGAACCCGGCGACCACGGCGACTTTTCCGGCCAGCATGACGTCCGTCGCGCGGCGGATACCGTCGACCAGGGATTCGCGGCAGCCGTATTTATTGTCGAACTTGGATTTCGTTACGGAGTCGTTGACGTTGATGGCCGGGACCATCAGCGTGCCCTTCTTCGCCATTTCATAGAGGCGCAGGACGCCCGTGGTGGTTTCTTCGGAAATGCCTTTCACGTCCTTCATCAGGTCCGGGTAATCCTTGTGCATGATGGCGGTCAGGTCGCCGCCGTCATCGAGGATCATGTTGGCGGTCCAGCCGTCCGGGCCCTTGATCGTCTGGTGGATGCACCATTCGGCTTCCTCGTTCGTCTGGCCTTTCCAGGCGAAGACGGCGCAGGTGCCGCGGGCGGCGATGGCCGCTGCCGCATGGTCCTGCGTCGAGAAGATGTTGCAGGACGACCAGCGAACGGTCGCACCCAATGCTTCCAGCGTTTCGATCAACACGGCCGTCTGGATGGTCATGTGCAGGCAGCCGGCGATACGGGCGCCTTTCAGCGGTTGGGATTTGCCGTATTCGGCGCGCAGCGCCATCAGGCCCGGCATTTCCGTTTCGGCGATAACAATTTCCTTGCGGCCCCACTCGGCGAGGCTGATATCCTTGACTTTATAGTCGTTCGTAACGGCTTTTGGCTGTGCGGTCATGTTTGATCTTTCGATTTAAAATAATATTAAGAATTCCGTGCCAAGACTTAAGGTCAGAGCAGGGAAAATGCAAGCAACAATACAGAATCGCATGAAGACAGAAGACTTTAACGCCGAGGCCTCCAGCCCGCGCTATACCTACAGAAAAAGCCCGGTGCACCCGCGCGGCTACATGATTTTGAAGTACCGGGACGACCGCGCGGAAGACCCGGTGGTCGTGGGGGATTATACCGTATTGGATTCAAAGGAAGATTTGGGCTTAAGTGAAAAGAAGGTCATGAATCTGGTATCTTTGCTGAACGGGCGTAAGAACCTGATGCAACTGGGCCATGAAACGGGCGTGCGCGTGCTTTATCACATTGTGAGCGAACGCGATGACGACGATAAAACCCGGGTGTTGTTTTACACGCTGGGCAAGGAAGGCGTTTCGGTAGAAAACGCGATGTTCAGAATAGATAGGAGCGAATATGTCGATTAAATCAATGCTGGGAATATTCTGCGGAACGGTCAGCGACCCGGTTTACAGCCGTGTTCAGACTCATGACCTGACGGCCCAGTCCCCGGCGCCATCCGCCGATCCTGCCTTCAAGCCGTAATCAAGCTTAGCGACGGCCGATATCCCGGTGTTCGGCGCTGGCATTGAGCATCTTTACTGCGCCCAGCCTTTTAAATTCTCCGCGACAACGACAGAAGCAAATTTCCCCTTGTTTTTCCTACAATAATATATTTTCTGTCTTTCAAGATGGGTAACAGATCGACCTCCCAACAATCATTGGAGGTATGTTCTATAATGATATTTTCGGGGAATAAGCTATGGTCCGCTTCTGTGAAAAAGGGAACAAGGGCCCTATCTTCATATCCTTCGATATCGGCTTTCAGCATGTCTATTTTCTTGATTCCATGCTTTTTCAGCATGTTCCATAAGGTTTCCATTTTAACCGTAATCGTATGTGAATTCTTGTAAGGGACAATTTTTGCGTTTCCCAGCCCGAGTGAAACATCCAACTCAACATCTCCGATCTCCCCTCCAACTGCGCAGCATTCTATAATCAGTTTGCTATTATTTTCGGGACGCATTTTTTGGAGAAGAGAATAATTGTCTTTTATCCGCTGACATAAAAGTGGATTCGGTTCGATGGCTAAGACCCATCCGTTGTCATGCTTTCCTGCAAGAAAATTTTGCGTGTAAAATCCAGAATTCGCACCCAGATCAACGAAAACTGCATCAGGGTGAGAAGTCCTGTCTTTTAAAAAAGATAGTTCTTCAAGATTGTAATGACCAAGAAGAGCTTTTTTTTCCGTGGCATTATCAAGATTTAAAATGAAGGGAACGCCGTGGAAATCGGTAATAACGGGGTGGTTTATATGCTTTCTGGCGAAGTTTAGAATAATCTTACGGGCCCTTCTGCGGCTTAGCGGCGTTAATCTGGCGAGAAACAAGGCCATTTTAAAAAAGGGGGATAGGGCGCGCGGCGCTTTCATTTTCAACTCCTCTGGTGTCGGGGAGTTAGAAAGCCTTCCGTAAGAGAGGCCGTGCCTGTCTTTACCTCACGGCTGGACATACACAAGCACCTCCCCGACCTGGTCGAGGAGCGTGTCTTACGGCGCACACTAGAGAATCCAAACGATGCTGGAGCGCTAAGCCGCTTACGGAAGGGGTTTCTAAGCCCCAAAATCGTCGAAATGACGACTTCATGGGGAGGTTACGGGAATAGATAGATAAGAGTCAATTTATAAAATTTTTTTAGCGTATCATTGAATAATCACCCGCGGCCTATGTCGCGGTGATCGATGCCCACGTCATGGCCGTTTTGCTGCAGCCAGTTTTTCAATCTCTCCGCAACAACGACAGACCGGTGTTTTCCGCCCGTGCAGCCCAGCGCGATGGTCAGGTAGCTTTTCCCCTCAGCCCTGTAACGATCGAACAGCGGCAATAGCAACGATTTGAAATTGTTAATAAAAATGTCGAATCCAGGGTCTTTTTCGACATAGGCCTGAACCGGCGCGTCCAGACCCGTCAGGGGCTTGAGCGCCTCTTCCCAATGCGGATTTTTCAAAAACCGCACATCCATAACGATGTCAGCATGGCGCGGCAGACCGTTTTTAAAGCCGAAAGTCTGTAGCGTGATAGTCAGACCGTTGCCGCCTTCGCGCGGAATCAGGCCGCCGATCAGGCGCTTGAGGTCATGGATATTCAGTTCGCTGGTGTCGATCACCGGGTCCGCGATTTCGCGCAGCGGATAGAGAAGTTCCATCTCCTTCTTGATGCCCGCATTGACGGGCCGGTCCGCCGCCAGGGGGTGACGGCGGCGGGTTTCGGTGTAGCGCTTTTGCAAAACCGCCTCGTCGCAGGCGATGAACAGCAGACGGCCGTTTAGGGCTGTGATGCGCTCCCGGATGGCCTGCGGGTCGAACCCGCGGGTGCGGGTGTCGATGCCGATAGCGATCGGCTTGCCGCCGCATTCCTCGGCCAGCAGGGCGTCCAGAAGGGCGAGGGGGAAATTGTCGAAGACTTCGTAGCCGAGATCTTCCAGCACCTTGAGCGCCGAAGACATGCCCGCGCCCGACAGGCCCGTGACGAACAGGATGGGGCTGCGCCCGCTCATACCGCCGCCTTGGCCAGCACGACATTGAACCGCGCCCCGGCAATGGCGCCGTCTTCGGCGCGCAGGTTTTCCGCCCAGATTTGCCCGCCATGCGCTTCGACGATCTGCTTGGAAATCGACAGGCCGAGGCCGGAGTGTTCGCCATAGCCTTCATGTTGCGGGCGCTCCGTATAAAACCGTTCGAAAATCGTGTGAAGCTTGTTTTCCGGGATGCCCGGCCCTTCGTCGTCCACCTGCACAAGAATACGGTCGGCCTGCACAATAACGCGGATGAACACCCGCCCGTGATCTGGGGAGAAAGACAGTGCGTTGGAGATCAGGTTCCCGAAAACCTGGCCCAGCCGTTCCCGGTTCCCCTTGACATAAAGATTGGTTTCTTCCGGCATGTCGAGGAGAATCTTGGTGTCCTCGCCGTCCTGATCGTTGCCGCCGCGTTTGAGCGGCTGCTTGTAGGCGTCGCGCAGCCTGTACATCAGGGCGGGCAGATCGACCTTGCTCATTTCCTCGCGGCTCAGTTCGGCATCGAGACGCGAGGCGCTGGAGATGTCCGAGATCAGCCGGTCGAGGCGCTGCACATCATGCTGGATGATATCCATCAATTTCTGGCGGTTGTCTTCATCCTTGATGCGCGATGCTGTTTCTACGGCCGAACGCAGCGAAGTCAGCGGGTTTTTGATTTCATGCGCAACATCGGCTGCAAAACGCTCGATCGTATCCATGCGGGTAAACAGGGCATAGGTCATGTCGCGCAGGGCGAGGGAGAGTTCGCCGATCTCGTCGTTCCGGTGTGACATATCGGGAATCTCGATATAGCGGCCTTTGCCCTGACGTACGGCTTCCGCAGCAAAGGCGAGACGCTGGAGCGGGCGGGAAATCAGGCCGGACAGATAGATGGAAAGCATGACCGTGATGCCCAGCGCGCCCAGAAACACGCGGAAAACATCGACGCGGACTTCGGCAATAGATTTTTCTAGCTCGGACCCGTCGCGCAGCAAAAGCACGACGCCCATTACCTGTTTTTGTTTTTGAATCGGGGCCGAAACGGTGAGGATGATACGCCCGGATTTGTTTTTCCAGGCGCTTGCCTGCACGGTACCGGACAAGGCGGACTGCGTGTCCGGGAAAGTATAAATATTCGTGATTTGATGCTCCGGGAACGGCATCAACTGGGTTTTCATAGGGATCAGGTCGAGAAATCGTGTGGCGGATTGCGTGAACAGCGAATCGAATGTGACCTTAGGCGGGACGGGCATGAGGTTTTCCATCTCAACCTCCTCCAGTCCAGAAGACAATTGGTGCGAATCCGCCAGCACGGACCCGTCAATGCCATAGAGCCGGATGCGGCTCTGGCCGATTTCCCCAAGGCGGCGCACCATGCGGCGGGCCAGTTCCGGTTTGATCGCCTCGATTTCCTGCGGATTTTCAAACGGAATAGGGGATATCTGGAAAACCGGGCGCACGGCTCCTTCGGAGATGGCGCCGGAGAAAAGCTGTGCTTCGGACCGCAGGCCGGCCAGCTCCCCTTCGATCAGCGAGTCCGTATACTGGCCGAGATAAAGGATGCCCAGCCCCAATATCATGATGGCGATGATGTTGACCGCAAGGATGCGCAGGGTCAGCCCGCTCATCTGATCTGTCGGGGTGGTGGGGTCGAAATCGAGCCTGTCGCGGTTTTTCTTGCGGCGGATCAGACGCCAGAGCGTGTGAAACGGCTTGGTCAGGGCGCTATTCTTTATATCGATACCCGATGCCATAAAGGGTTTCGATGTGGTTGAAGTCTTCGTCCACCTGCTTGAACTTTTTGCGGACGCGCTTGATGTGGGAATCGATGGTTCTGTCATCGACATAGATATTCTCACCATACGCCATATCGATCAACTGGTCCCTGTTCTTGACGTGGCCGGGACGGATGGCCAGCGCCTTGACCAGAAGATATTCGGTCACGGTCAGGTTGACCGGCTCGCTCTTCCAGGTGCACAGGTGACGGGCATCGTCCAGTTCCAGGTGGCCGCGCACGACTTTTTCGGCCTTGCTCTTTGCGGGGTCGCTCTCTTTTTGTTTGAGAAGGTCCTGGCGGCGAAGCAGGGCGCGGATGCGCTCGATCAGAAGGCGCTGCGAAAACGGCTTGGTGATGTAATCGTCCGCCCCCATGCGAAGGCCGATCACCTCATCCACCTCGTCGTCCTTTGAGGTCAGGAAAATCACCGGAATCGCGGATTGTTCGCGCAGCTTGGACAGCACTTCCATCCCGTCCATGCGCGGCATCTTGATATCGAGGACGACCAGGTCCGGCGGGCTTTCGATGACGCCTTTCAGGCCTTCTTCCCCGTCATTGAAGGTTTTGACGGAAAAGCCTTCCGCCTCCAGTGCCATGGACACGGAGGTCAGGATGTTGCGGTCGTCGTCGATCAGCGTGATGCGGTGGCTCATGGGACCCGTTGCCTAAAATTTCCTAACAATACTCCCTATTTAAAAGGGCAGCCAGACATGATCAAGGCACAAAAAAGGTGATTTCGTGAAAACGTGCCGCTTTCAGCCCGTTTGGCGCAGAATGTTACCCATTAAAAACAGCGATCCGCAAATAAGGATGCGGGCGGGGCGGGTTTCTCGGGTCGCGAGTTGCCGGATGGCGGTTTCCGGCGTGTCCGCTGTCTGGATATCGGCAAATCCCAGCCTCTGGGCCATTTTGGCCAGAACATCCTTTTTGTAGCTGGTTGCCTCCCCGGCGATTTCGGTCAGGGTGATGGATGGCGCATACGGCCGCAGGAGGGTGAGGAAGGCGGCGGCGTCTTTCCTGTCCACCATGGCAACCACGAGGTGGAGCGGTCTCCCGTCTGCGGTCTGCCATATGGCGGCTTGTTCTGCCAGAACCATCCCCGCGCTATCATTGTGTCCGCCGTCGATGATGATTTCCCAGTCTGGCGGAACCAGCTTGTTGTAAGGATGGTTTTCCAGAGTCTGAAGCCGTCCTGGCCATTCGATCCGCGTGAGCGCTGTGGATAGAATGTCCGGCTTAAAATGCTCCGGCGCAATGATCCGGAATGCGGCGAGCGCGGCCCCGGCGTTCCAAAGCTGGTGATTCCCCGGAAGTGCGGGCTTTGGGAGCAGAATAGAGTCATTGTCGTAGCGAAACAGCATCAGGCCCGCTTCAGGGGCGGTGCACCATTCTGCACCCCAGCGCGCCAGCGGCGCTTCTGGGGATAAGGCTTGGGATGCTTTGTGCATGACCTCCATGACTCCCGCCTGAATCGCTTCTGCTGTCTGGTGGCTGATAATGCACGGCACGCCTTTTTTTAATATACCCGCCTTTTCAGCCGCGATTTTAGGCAGCGTATCGCCCAGAAACTTCTCATGATCCTTGGAAATGGTGGTGATTACGGTGGCTGCGGGGTCCGGGATCACGTTTGTCGTGTCAAGCCGCCCGCCCATCCCCGTTTCAAGCAGGAGCCAATCGGCTTTGATCCGGCTGAAGGCCAGAAACGCGGCACAGGTGACCATTTCAAAGAAGGTGATCGGTTCACCTTTGTTGGTTTCGATACACTCTGTCAGAACGTCGATCAGGGCCTGCGTCGTAATCGGTTTTCCGGCGAGGCGGATCCGTTCTGTCGGGTGAACCAGATGGGGGGATGTATAGACATGAACCGTGTGGTCCGACGCCTCCAGAAGTGCGCGAAGCGTTGCCGTTGTTGAGCCTTTTCCATTGGTTCCGGCAATATGAACCGTGCGCGGCAGGTGCAGGTGCGGGTTGCCAAGCCGTTCGAGAAAACGATACGTGCGGTTCAATGAAAGGTCGATTTCGACATGATAGAAGGTGTAGAGATGCTGGAGGATTTCTTCCAGCCGGGCCTCCATGACCGGGTCATCCGATGCGCCGGTGAACCGGCGCAGAAAGGTGCGGCCATAATCAGGAATGACCGTATCGAAATGCGGGTTTTGACCCGGATCAGCGGGCCGATTTTTTGGCTGGTCTGGCATTGGCGGCCGTCTCTTCGGCCGGAAGGTTGGCAGCGGATTTTACAAGTTTGGCCGCCACGGCTTTCTTTTTCAAAAGCGCCACCGTGCCGGCGGCGACCTGCTTGTTCTGCTTGGCCGCCAGCTTGCCGCTGCCGCCGCCCAGAAGTTTCATGCCCGGGCCGCCCTTGGTCGTCTGGGCGCTGCCGGTATTCTTGACCATCAGCAGGTCCAGCAGGCGGGACATGGTTTCTTTCAGGTCGGCGCGCTTTACCACCATGTCGACCATGCCGTGGTCCAGCAGGTATTCCGCCGTCTGGAATTCCTTGGGCAGGGTTTCGCGCACCGTTTCCTCGATCACGCGGCGACCGGCAAAGCCGATCATCGCGCCCGGTTCGGCCATGTGGATGTCGCCCACCATGGCGAAGGAGGCGCTTACCCCGCCCGTGGTCGGGTTGGTCAGAAGGACGATGTAGGGAAGGCCTTCTTCCTTAACCATGTCCACCGCGATGATGGATCTCGGCATCTGCATCAGGGACAGCGCCCCTTCCTGCATGCGCGCGCCACCGGAAGACGGGATGACGATCAGGGCCGCCCTGTCTTTTACGGCGGTTTCCGCCGCCTTGACGATGCCTTCGCCGACGGCCGTGCCCATGGACCCGCCCATAAAGGCAAAATCGAACGCGGCGATGACGGCCGGCTTGCCGCCGATGGTGCCGCGGGCGATCTGGATGGCGTCTGCCTCGCGGGTTTTGGTCTGGGCCGCTTTCAGGCGGTCGGCGTATTTCTTGCTGTCCTTGAATTTCAGCGGGTCATAGGGCACGGACGGGGTTTGCACGCGTTCATAGCGTCCGTCGTCGAACAAAAGTTTCAGCCGTTCTTTGACTTCCAGGGCGAGGTGATGGCCGCAGTGATAGCAGACATTCATGTTGCCTTTGAGTTCCTTGTGGAACAGCATGCCTTCGCAATTTTCGCATTTCTGCCAGAGATTGTCGGGAACGTCCTTCTGCTCCCCGACGATGGAGCGGATGCGCGGACGGATGAAATTGGTCAGCCAGTTCATAAGAACTCCCTTCTAAATCAGCTGGGCATTTAGCCCGTGCGATGCGGCAAAGTCAAGGATTTCGGGCCTGTAAAAGCAGGCCATACTGCAGGAAAATCGGCATTAACTTATTGTAATATCGAATGGTTTTTCTTGACAGTTCCCTGTGCATGACCGTCTAGGCGGCTTTCAAGGCGGCTTTCAAGGCGGCCGCCTGATTGGCCAGGTTTTCGGCCAGCCCCGCCTGCTCCAGATTCTCGGCCACGGTCTGCACGAGGGCGGAGCCGACCACTACGCCGTCTGCGATCTTGCCCATGGCGGCGGCATCCGCCGGGGTTTTGATCCCGAAACCGGCCACGACAGGCAGGCCCGTATGCTGTTTGACGCTGGCGATATGGCCTCCCACCTTGGCCGGGTCGGCAGAAGCCGTGCCAGTGACGCCGGTGATGGAAACATAGTATAAAAAACCGCTGGCCCCTTGCAGGATTTTGCCCAGCCGGGCCTTATCCGTGGTGGGGGTGACGAGGCGGATCAGGGCTAAGCCGTTTTGCTGCGCTTTTGGCGCCAGTTCTTCCGCCTCTTCGGGTGGAATATCGACAATAATCAATCCATCAATGCCTAAATCTTTGCATTTCAAGGTGAATTTTTCGATCCCGTATTTCAGGAGGGGATTGAAATACCCCATCAGCACCAGGGGCGTCTTTGAATTTTTGCTGCGAAATTGCCGCACAATGTCCAGAACCCCGGCAATCGTCATGCCGCCATCGAGTGCGCGAAGTCCCGCTGCCTGAATGGCGGGTCCATCGGCCATCGGGTCGGAAAACGGCATCCCGATCTCTAGAATATCGGCGCTGTCTGCCAGTTTTAGAAGAATGTCGAGCGAGGTTTGTACGTCCGGATCGCCCGCCATGACAAAGGTCACAAGGGCTTTGCGGCCTTCGTTTTTCAGCCGGGCAAAGGTTTCATCGATACGGTTCATGTTCTCACTCCCACGCAAACCAGCACTTCATGCAGGCCCTCTTCGAAAAAACGGGGGCCATAAATTTCCAGGTCCGCCGCGTAAGTGCGCGGCAAATTGGATTTCCAGACGCCCTCCCATGTTTGGAGCAGAGCCTTGGGCTGCTCTCCGCGTGCGGCGAAAATGGCATAATCGGCGTTCGGTACATGGATTTTGTGCAGGCCGGCGGGGAGGTCTTCATTGCCGCCTTCGATCTTGCAGCCCAATGTTACCCGGAACGGCCTGGTGTGGTCGCCTTCGTAATCGCTGTAGACGACATACAGAACATTTTCCATCCGGCTGTCGATTTTGTGCAGCATATCTTCGTCAAAAAACCGCTGCCACAGGCTGTTGATATCGACAGCCGCCTGATCGTTCTCATTGGAAGTGACGATGCTGAGTCCCGCAATATAAAACCCGGCAATCGGCTGGGTTTCGATCGTTGCCGTTTTTGCGGTGTTAGAGGCGGACATTCAATTTCTCCGCAATCGTGTAAATATCCTTGTCGCCCCGGCCGCTGAGATTCATCACCATGATATGATCTTTGGGCAGGGAAGGCGCCGCTCTCAGGACATGCGCCAGCGCATGGGCAGATTCCAGGGCGGGGATGATGCCTTCGGTTTTGCTGCAATATTTAAATGCCTCTACGGCTTCATCGTCTGTAACCGAGACATAATTCACACGGCCCTGATCGTGCAGCCACGCATGCTCCGGGCCAATACCGGGATAATCCAGACCGGCGGAAATGGAATGTGCCTCGGTGATCTGGCCATCGTCATTTTGCAGGAAATAGGATTTCATCCCATGCAGCACGGCGGGAGATCCTCCATTTAACGATGCAGCATGAAATTCCGTATTCACCCCGTGGCCGGCGGCTTCTACCCCGAACATCTGGACGGACGGATCGTCCAGAAACGGGTGAAACAGGCCCATGGCGTTCGATCCGCCGCCGATACAGGCAACCAGGGAATCCGGCAATCTGCCTTCTTTTTCCATGATCTGCGTGCGCACCTCGTTGCCGATGACGGACTGGAAATCTCGTACCATTTCCGGGAAAGGGTGCGGGCCATTGACCGTACCAATCAGGTAATAGGTATCGTCGACATGGGCGACCCAGTGGCGCAGTGCCTCGTTGATGGCATCTTTCAGGGATTGAGAGCCGCTGGTCACGGGCACGACCTCAGCGCCCAGCAATTTCATGCGGAACACGTTGGGTTTCTGACGCTCTATGTCCTTGGCGCCCATGAATATGATGCAGGGCATATCGAACAGCGCGCAGATGGTCGCCGTGGCGACGCCGTGCTGCCCTGCGCCTGTTTCGGCGATGATTTTGGTCTTGCCCATGCGCTTGGCGACCAGAATCTGGCCCAGGCAATGGTTGATCTTGTGTGCGCCGGTATGGTTCAGTTCTTCCCGCTTGAAATAGATTTTGGCCCCGCCCAGCGCCTTGGTGGTCTTTTCGGCGTAATAAAGGGGGCTGGGACGGCCGATGAAATCCTTGGCCAGCGCGTGAAATTCCTTCCAGAAAGCCTCGTCCTCGCGGGCGGCATGAAACGTTTTTTCCACCTCAAGGATCAGGGGCATCAGCGTTTCCGCCACATACCGGCCGCCATAGGGGCCGAAATGCCCGCGCTCATCGGGGCCGGAACGAAAAGAATTGGGGGATTTTGGCTGGGCTGTCATGGCAAAACTTGTAACGGGTCCGAGGGCCGGATGACAATCTTTATGTTAGGCCGTTTTCGCGGCTTCTATAAAGGCGCGGATTTTGGCCACGTCTTTCACGCCGCGTGAGGACTCCACCCCGCTTGAAACATCCACGGATGTGGGGGTTAGCCGGGAAATCGCCTGCGCCACAGTCTCCGGTGTCAACCCGCCCGCCAGCATCCACGGGCGCGGGCTCTCAAATCCATCCAGCAAGGCCCAGTCGAAAGCAAGCCCGTTCCCGCCGGGCATTTCTTTCGTGCCTTTGGCATCCAGCAGTAACCAGTCGGAAGCGGAAGCGTACAAGTCGATCTGCGTCAGGTCGGATTTTTCGCCGATAGACAGCGCCTTCATCACGGGAAGGCCAAATTTGAGCCGGATTTCGGCGACCCTGTCCGGGCTTTCCTGTCCGTGGAGTTGAATCATATCAAGGCGTACAGAGGAAAGAGTAAGGGCAAGCTGATCCTCCGACGGATCGACAAAAAGCCCGACTTTTTTGACAGACTCCGGCACATAACCGGCAAGATAGGCGGCGACTTCGATTGCCAGATACCGCGGGGACGCCGGATGAAAAACCAGTCCGACAAAATCCGCACCACTTTCGATTGCGGCGGTCATGGCATCGGGCGTGGTGATACCGCAGATTTTGACAAGGCTGTTCATGCCGCGATAGAGGCGATAATATCCTTCGCCGCGTCCTGCGGGTTCTTTGCCTGCGTGATCGGGCGGCCTATCACCAGATGGGTCGCGCCTTCCATGACCGCCTGTTTGGGGGTCATCACGCGCCGCTGATCGTCCACCGATGACCCTTCGGGACGTATCCCCGGCACCATCAGAACGAAGTTTTTGGGAAGGGCGTTTCGTAATGTTTTTATCTCATGCGCCGAGCATACGACGCCCTCCAGACCCGACGCATGGGTGAGGCGGGCGAGACGCAGCACCTGTTCCGAAGCGGGCCCCTGCTGACCCACATCTTCAAGCGCCGATTCATTGAGGCTGGTAAGCACTGTGACCGCCAAAAGCCTGGTTTTCGGTGCGCAAGTGCGCTTCGCGGCCTGCATCATCTCCGCTCCACCGGACGCGTGGAGGTTAAGATACGCTACGTCCAGCGAAGAGGCTGCTCGGACGGCTTCGGCCACCGTATTGGGGATATCGTGGTATTTTAAGTCTAGAAAGAGCGACGGGCTGAACCCATCATCGAGGATCGTTTGAACCCCTTGTGGACCGTTGGCGTTGAAGAATTCCAGACCCAGTTTGACCCCGCATCCGACCGCCGTGACGGCGGCGATCAGTTCTCTCGTTCGTCCGATATCCTTTGAGTCGATAGAGCAGTAAACCAGGGGAAGTCCGTTGTCGGCTTTCATCTTAACGTTTGTCCAAAAAGCTAGAGGGGATGAGGGCGTAGTTGTGGGGCGTGACGGCGTTCCTGTTCGCCGTCTGGATTTCTTTTTCCAGAGTCTTGATGAGTTTTGCCTGCTCGCGCTTCTCGGCACGCAGGCGCCCCATCGCCGCCCATGTCATCACGGCGCCAAAAACAAAGCCGAACGCGATGGCGACCAGCACAGGCACGTACACCGGCAATGTCACGGCTTCGTAAAACGGGTTGACCGTCACAGGCACGCGTTCCTGGTTGTACAAGGCAAAGGCGACTGCGCCGACGATAAACGGCAGGGTAAGAAGCCAGGCAAGCAAGGTGAAAAGAAAATCTTTCATACCGTCCCTTTTATCATAGCGCGATGGAGCGCCTCAACCGTTGAGAGGATA
>JBDHTU010000027.1:0-13504 GCA_039808805.1 Micavibrio sp. | reverse complement strand
TGCGCTTCGTATTTGGGCGGCAGCATCAGCTTGGTGCCCAGCGTTTCCAGATCTTCGTCGATTCCGAAACCGGGGTGATCGGTCGCGAGTTCGAAAAGAACATGGTTCGGTTCACGGAAATAGACCGAGTGGAAGTAGTTGCGGTCTATCACCGGCGTGAGGTTGTGGCCATCCTTGATGATACCTTCCCGCACACGCTCTTCGGCTTCGTCGTCGCCGACACGGAACGCCACATGATGGATTGTTCCAGCGCCGGAGAGTCCGCGCCACATGCCGGGGATGGCACGCAGATCGACAATTTTGCCGATCCCATCGCCTTCAGCGACATAACGGTAGCGACTGCCGTCATTGCCGACGAGCTTGAAGCCGAGATGCTTCGTCAGGATCGCCGCCGTCTTCTCATGATCGCCCACCCAAAGAGAGACGCTGTGGAAGCCGCGGATCGCGACGTCTTCGGGGATATCGTCCGTTGCCCAGACGGTATCGCTTGGAAGATTGTCGGTGCCAACCAGTTCCAGCATCAAACCATCGGGGTCCTGAATTCGCACGACGGTTTCATCGAAGTGCTTTTCGGGGCCCTGATATTCAAGGCCGAGCGCATGGAAGCGATTGATCCAGAACGCCATGGCGCTCTTGGGGATGGCGAAGACGATCTCGACAGCCTGCCCCGTACCATGCCGTCCTTTGGGAAGGCCCGGATGGGGGAAGAAGGTCAGGACGCTGCCCGGCGTGCCGACCATGTCGGCGAAGTAGAAGTGGTACGTGCCGGGGTCGTCATAGTTCACCGTGCGCTTGATGAAGCGCAGGCCGAGGACCTTCGTGTAGAAATCGAAATTCGCCTTGGGATCACTGGCGATGGCGGTGATGTGGTGAATGCCGGATGCGGTTTTCATGATTTTTCTCCTTTCATCCTTGTTGCCCCCTTATAATGTATTATTTCCTTTATAATGATAATATAGCGATATAGAATATTAATATTCGAAATTTTAGAATAGTTGGACGTCATGGATAAATTCGCAAATATGCAGGCTTTTCAATCAGTTGCCGAGACCGGGAATTTCGCCGAAAGCGCCCGCAGGATGGGTCTTGCCAATTCCGTCGTCAGCAAGCGGATCAAGGACCTCGAAGCCGCACTCGGCACGCAGCTTTTCGTGCGCACGACACGGAGCGTTACTTTAACGGACACGGGCCGCACCTACCTTTCCCATGTACGCAAAATTTTCGAAGACCTTAATGATATAGAAGCGGACATCCGCAAAGACCAGCAGAAGCCTTCGGGCGCCATCAAGCTGACGGCGCCGTTGAGTTTCGGGATGCAATATCTGGCGCCGCCCCTCTCAAGCTATCTTTTGAAATATCCGGACGTGACGATCAGAACACATTTATCCGATCGCTATGTCGATATGGTGGGCGAAGGATTCGATGTCGCCATCCGCATCGGCACGATGAAGGATTCAAACCTGATCGCACGAAAAATCTGTTCTGCGCGGCGCGTCGTCTGCGCCTCCCCGGCCTATTTCAAGAAAAGCGGGAAGCCGCAAAAGCCGGTCGATTTGAAAGACCATAACTGCCTGAGCTATCTCAACCTTGCCGACGGGAAATCATGGCCGTTCATGGTTGGCGGGCGGAAAATATGGCAGCCCGTCTCGGGAAATTTTTATTCCGACAACGGCGATCTTCTCTATCAGGCGGCGCTTTCAGGTTGCGGCATCGCACTGCTACCCACCTTTATCGTGGGGAGCGCCCTTGCCGAAAAGAAACTACTGGTGGCTCTCGAAGAGTTTGAAGAGACGAACTTCGATATCCACGCCGTCTATCAACAGACAAAGCATCTTTCCGGCAAGGTGCGGACCTTCATCGACCATCTAGCCGAGACGTTGAAGGTTTAGCCTTTAGAACTTCACCACGATACCGCCATAGACGCTACGCCCATCCCCGGGATAGAACACTTCCGTGCCGACGACGCGGGCGTCGGTGATGGTGCTGAAGGTCGCGATGTTCTGCTCGTTCATCAAGTTGCGTGCGTCGATGAAGAGGGAGACATTGTCCCCGATATCCAGCCCCGCCTTCATCCCGACCAGAACCGGCGTGTCGGATTTCAGCGTGTTGGCGTAATCAACCCATGCAGCCTTCGGCGTCCATTCCACGTTCGGTTCGATATAATATCCATCCCTTTCATAACGGGCGGACAGGCGGACCTGATGCGGCGGCGCGCCGGCCAGATCGTTGTCGCCAAACTGATCGTCCCCGTCGAAGCGGAAATCGTTCAGGTTATAAATGCCGTGGAAGGATAATTCAGGCGTCGCCTGCCACCCAAGCCCCAGCTCTATCCCCTGATGGATCGTGTCGCCGGCGTTAAAGGTGGAAGCCGGCGTGTTCGCATCGACGGTAAAGTTGAGCAGCTCCTTTCTGACACGCGCGTGGTAGAGCGTGGCATCCCATGAAAACGCTTCATAGGTTCCGCGCGATCCGACTTCCGCCGTCCAAGCCGTCTGCTGGTCCACGGGAACAAACCCCGGAAGGCCGCCCTGCACGAGCTCCGAATAGGTCGGTGCCTCGCTGCTCCGCGTGACGCTCGCATAGACTTCCGAAGACGGTGTCGTTTTGTAGAGGATGCCAAGCTTCGGATTGAGCGCCTTGTAGGTTTTCTCGGCGTCATTCGCGCCATTCAGGTGATCTTCAAAATCGCGGTAGGCGATCCTACCCTGAAGGCCCGTGATAAGACTGAGATCAGGGGTTACGAAGAAGCGGTTTTCCCCATACAGCTCGATATTGCGGGCCAGCTGTTTGGCATCGGCGCGCAAGGCGCCGCGTTTTCCACCTTCGTTCTCGAACTGCTTGGCATTGTTGCGGCCGCGGCCGAGATTGGCGCCCAGAACGAATTCATTCCGGTGGGATTGAAGGGAATAGTCTCCATCCAGCCGTGCGAACGTGCCCACATCCAGCGATTTCTGGTCGAGGACGCGGAAGATGGGGTGGTAGAGCGTCTTGTCATTCGCATAGACACCGCCCTCCAGCTTCCAGCCATTGTCCAGCCTGAACGCCGTGCGGTTGGCAAGACGCAGGGAATGGATATCGCGGGCGTAATCGTCCAGAACGTTGATCGCCGGGACGCGCTTGGGATTGTGCAGGGCGTTGCGTTTGGAAATAGTGCCCGGAACTTCCTGTTCCAGATCGTTGTAGGCGATATAGAAGCGCGTTTCCGCAGACGATCCCAGATCAACGCCGATATTTCCTGAAACGCGGCGGTTGTTCTGCTCGCTCTGGCGGCGGAAACTGCTACTCACTGCGCTCGTCGTTGCCACGAACGCATCGGCTCCGTCGAAGGCTTTTCCTGCCTGCGCATGCAGACGCAGGGTCTTGTGGCTCCCCCCTTCCGTGCGAAGCAGAACTGTATGCGGCAACGTCTTTCCGGTCGGCGTCACCATGTTGACCGCGCCGCCCAGCGTTGCCGCGCCATAGCGCAGCCCCTGTCCGCCGCGATAGATCTCAACATGCTGCAACGTCAGGGGATCGATTTCCTGAAAATCGCTGCTGCCGTCGGCAAAGGTGAAGGGAATGCCGTCCTGAAGCAAGGTGATGCCACGCATGTGGAAGCTGCGCGAGAGGCCGGAGCCGCGGATGGATAAGCGGGATTCCTCACCCCAGCGCGGTTGCGCCAGAACACCCGGCGTCGCGTTCAACATGTCTTTCATGGATAGCGCGTAGCCATCCTGAAATTCCTTCGCCGGGATAACGTCGGCCCCGCCGGGGATTTTGCGAAGGGTTTCTTCCGCCGCCGAAACCGTCGGGGAGGTCAGGCTTCCGCCCTGCCCGACCGGAACATTGACGCGTAAGTCTTGTGCGAAGGCCGGTGCGGCCAACGCCATAAGGATGGCTGCGCCCATGGCGCTGCCCAGATATTTTTGCATGGTAAATCTCTCTTGATCTGATGACGTGAAATGAAAAAAGTCAGATCAAGCGGCGGGAGGCCCCCGTGCCTCGAAAGAACGGTATGGGGCGGATACGAAATCGATGTCTTCGATGGCATCGACGAAAAGGCGTGTGACGATCGGCGCCGGGATAAGAGCAACCAGCGGCGGCAGGATGGTTTTGCCGGAGGCCAGCATCTGGTAGGCGCAGACTTTGGCGACTGTATCGTCCTGATGATCCGTTGCCGGAACGCCATCGGACGGCACGAGGATGGTTTTTTGCCCCATGCCGCTGCAGATCACGATCTGCGTGAAGCCATCCTTGTCGAAAGCTGGCATGAAGCCTGCGGGGATAACGGATTTGAGCAGCACCGCAAGAGCGACCACGAGCATCATCAGCGATGATGCCTTTCCAGCCGTTTTGTGCGTGTTTTTCAAAGCCATGAAATCCCCTTACGTTTGCCCCTTATAAGACGAACCCGCCCCGCAATCAATACGGGGCGGGCGGAAAGTCACAGGCCGAGAAAAGCCGTTATTTCTTTTTCCAGGAACCGTCGGCGGCCTTGTAATAGCTGCCGTCGGGAAGACCGCCGATAATGCGTTCGGCGGCTATCTTGGCGACGACCGACACGGGCTGGCCGTTGTCCTTGGAGATTTTCTCATATTCTGCGCGACGGCGGGTGTTGACGTCGCTAACGACGGCGTTGGCATCGGCCGACGGCGTTACGGCGGCGACATAGCCGTCGAGCTTCTCACCGACAAGCCCTTGCGCCCGTGCCTGAGCGAGGTCGAGGGCATAGGCGTTTCCGGCAAGGGCCAGTCCGGTGACAAAAAGAGTAATGGCAAGCAGGCGTTTCATGATCGCGTCCTCCTAGAAAATATCTTTGTTGTTTTTCATGGCCGTCTGGACATCGCGGTCGATTTCGATCTTCACGCGGTGTTCGATGTTGACGTTCATGTTGATTTCGATGGGCTTGTCCGGCGCCTCGACCTTGACGGTCGGCGTGCAGGCGGCCATGACGGACACGGCCAGAATTCCAGTCAGAATATGTTTCATCGTATTTCCTGTTTGAGCAATTGTTCAGGCTTGGTAATGAGCATAGCGTTTTGCCGGATAAAGTCCAGCACATCCCCCGTGAGGTTGACGTTCAGCTTGACCGCCCTGCCCCCATAGACGCCGGGATTGTTGCCCTCCAGCGAGAGGCGGACGGTCATGTTCTGGCCGGAGGTTTCCACGCCGGCGCTGAAAATCGAATAATGCAGGTTTTCCAATATCTGGCGCACCAAGGTCATCTGTTCCGTATCGCCGGGGATCAGTTCGCCGGGCATCTGCAACAACCCCTTGTCGTCCGCCTTCAGCGATCCCTTGCCGAACGTGTAGGATCCATCCGGGCGGATGATGACGGGAATATTGCCTGAAACCGTGCCCGTTGCCGATACGCGCCCCTGCGTCAAAGTCTGCATAAGATCGTCCAGCGAAACTTTGCGCACGGTCAGGGCGACCGTGACATTTTTTTTCCGGTCGAACGGCACGACAATATTTTTTGAAGACACGCTGCCCCCCTTGAACGGGAAAGAGACGTTCGCAACCGTCATTTTGCTCTTGGAGGAATCCGCCGTATCCACCAGCGCTTCGAATGCTGCTTTATGTGTCTTTACAGCGTCTTCGACATTCCCTTTCAGCGTAAACATACTTCCCGCATAGGACAAATCACCTTTTGCCGCCAGAACGGGCAGCGGCAACGCTTCGCCGAAATCAAGCGATTCCAGCGACCAGTCCCCGGCCCAGTTGCGGCTTTCATCCGGCTTTGCGTTTATATGAACAATGCCCAGCGCCACGTCGGAAGCTGGTGATGTCAAATTGCTGGCATTCACGGTCATGGCGAGCGTTGTTTCCGGCGCCTTGGTGAGGGTCAAAGAAAAGGGCAGCGATGTTTGAACACTGCTGCCGATGATATCCAGAACACTGTCCTTGATTTCCACTTTCTTGAAGGGAAGCAGATCGACAATGTCGGACAAGGCCAGTCCCGGCCCATCGCTCTCTTTTTCCTTTTTGGGGAGAATTCCTTCTGTACCGGCGATGCTCCATCCCTCTTCCGTTTGCAGGATTTTCACGGCAAGTCCGCTCAAGCTGATATCCTGTAAATTGCCGTTCGCAAGCTCGCGCGGGTCGTACTGCACCGTGACGGATTGCAAGACCAGCGGATTGTCGGCGCCGATGGCAATATCCTTGATCGTCGCGCTGTGCAGGCCCACGGAATCAATGTCGAACGTCACATTTTCGATCCCGCGCCCTTGCAGGAAAGCGGTGATCCTGCGCTCCAGCACGTCGTTCCAAGGCACCAGGAAATAGGCCCCGATGCCGCCGAGGAGCAATATTAGCAAAATCAGTATGAACAGGCGTTTTATCATAGATATCCATAAGTTAGGTGCAGCCACATCAATGGCAAGCCAGCTTCTCTTGTTATGCCCCCGCAGGCAAGATTTTACCGCGGCCATCAAGGCCCATGAAGAACGCTTCAAACGGGGCTTGGTTCTCCCCGGTTGTCATGCTAAAGCAGTCTGTGGATATTATCTTTACAGAACATTGACTTAGCCCTGTAATCTGTTGAAATCCCAGTTTGTGTCAACCACTGACACGCAAAACGGAGATGGTGCCGCTTTATGCGCCGGTATGGTTCTATGCGATCGAGGATCGGCTTTCGGCTGATCGGAATGGCGCTGCTGGCGGGCACGATGCTTACGCCGCAGGCCTACGCACAGGCTATCGCACAGCCCGTTCCGCCCGGCGCCGAAGCATCGCGCGTCGAAGAACAGTTGCGTGAAACCCCGCCGCCGCCAAAAACCGCTCCAGCTCCAAGCGTCTCCAGCCTTCCCTTGCAAGACGCTCCTGAAGGCGCGAACCAGATCAACTTCACCTTGCGCGGTATTGATATCAGCGGCTCCACCATCTACAGCAACGAAGAACTGGCGGCGCTTTACCGTGACCGCATCGGGCAGGACGTGCCCCTGTCATGGGTGTTCGAACTCGCCAACGCCATTACAGTGAAATACCGCAACGATGGGTATGTGCTCAGCCGCGCGCTCATTCCGCAGCAGGAGATTCATGATGGGCGCGTGAGCCTTAAAATCGTGGAAGGCTATGTCAGCAATGTCATCGTTCAGGGCGCCGAAGATTTAAAATCCAAGGAGCAAATCGAACGCTACGCCCAAAATATTACCAGCGTGCGACCGGCAAACATGGAGCAGATCGAACGCTACCTGCTTTTGATCCGCGATATGCCTGGACACACGGTAGACTCTCTCCTCCGTCCCTCCGAGGACAGCCAAGGGGGCGCCGATCTGATTCTGCAAGTCGGTTTCGATCCGTATCTCGCCAGCGCCAGCATCGACAATTACGGCAGCAAATTTTTAGGCCCCGTGCAGACCAACATTCGTCTCCAAGGAAATTCCCTCCTGCAAGGCGGCGACCAGAGCGTCCTGCGCTATGTGGGCAGCGGTACGGCCATCCCGTTCAATCAGGAGGAGCTGCGGTATTTCAACGCCAGCCACAGCATGCTTTTGGGAAGCGAAGGCAGCATGCTGACCTTTTCCGCTTCACGCATTCTCTCCTATCCCGGAAACAGGCTGGCCCTGCTGGATACAAAGAGCCAGAGCCGCGTGCTTTCGGCAGAGATCGCCCATCCCTTCATCCGCAGCCGCATGACAAATCTTAACGGCGCTGCGCAGTTCGACATGATCAACGCCCGCAACCAGATTCTGGGCGATGTGCTGGCGGACGACCGTTTGCGCGTCCTGCGCGTCAGCGGCACGTTCGACCATATCGACAATTGGTCAGGCGTGACGCAGGTTTCTCTCGAAGGGGCCAAAGGGCTCGATATTTTCGGGGCATCGGATGAATCGTCGCCTGAGCTCTCGCGCGAACGCGGCGAATCTTCGTTTACAAAACTCAATCTCGATGTGGCGCGCGTGCAGCGTCTGACACAGAATTTCAATCTTTATTCGGGATTGCGCGCGCAATATACGAAAGACCGGCTTTTGTCTTCCGAGGAATTTGGCGTGGGCGGCGGTGAATTCGGACGCGGCTACGACAACTCGGAAATTACAGGCGATCGCGGAATCGCGGGCCGTATCGAGCTGCAATACAACGATACGACCGGATGGAACGCCGTCGATTCTTATCAGGCCTTCGTTTTTTATGATGTCGGCAAAGTATTCCAAAGCGATGGTAAGGGCGGAAAAGATGCCTCCCTTGCGTCTATCGGCGCAGGCTTAAGATTCAATATCTTCGACAATGCCAGCGCCAGTTTCACTTTGGCCCAGCCTTTGACCAAGGAAGTGGATACGCGCTCGGACGGCGGCAATGAACGGCCGCTGCGGGGCCTGTTCTCCCTGACCGTGCGTTACTGATCGTCTTTTTCCTGTTCGGTGGTCGTACCGTTCGATGCAATCGTAATCACACCGTGGCCGGGTGCATTCCCCAAGAAGAATGTCCGGAAGAAATCTTGCGAGAAGGCGAGGAAAATATCCGCCTTTTCGAGAATATTGGCGATATACGGATGGCGCAGGACATCCTGACGCACCAGGTCGCCGACCGTGTTTCCACGTTGTTCCAGCCCATGCGCAACTTCCGCGATCCATGGCGCCTGCATGGAGGTAGGATCGGACGGCCCGCCGATATCGGGCAGACCTCCTTCCTCAGGCGGGGGCGGCGGGACATAGCCTTCGATCACAAAGCCGTTCATCAGATAAGGCCCCGGAACCTTTTTATAAAGCACCACATACGCAGCCGCCTCATCATTCATATAACCGCCCACAGTGCCGATGAGGTAGGCTTCGTTCGCGCCGATCGCCAGCGTGGCGGCGTGAATTTCACCTGTGATGACAGATCCGTTGATGATCGCATTGTTGACCGGGGTCAGGCCACCGATAGCCCCCGTGATAATGACATTGCCGCCGCCATTTGCGGTCAGGGTCACATTATGCGCGCCATCAAGCGTATCAACCGTCAGGTTTCCGGAATTCGCGGTCAGCGCAAGATTGCCCTGCATAACGCCATGGCCTGACGTGCCGCCGGCGTTCAGGCTGCCTTGCGCGGTGACGCTCACGCCGGGTCCATAGACCACGTTGTTGGCATAGCCGGCATCAAAGGCATCATCATAGTCTCCATCCAGAACCATATTGCCGGCTGTCGTGGACAAATTGCTGAGCACGCGGATTTCAGCATCCGCCTGCGCGATCAGGCCGCGGAAGCTCACCGAGCCTGTGCCGAACTGGATAATACTGTTGTTGCCGTAGGCTTGCAGAATCATATTTCCGATACCGGCCGACTGGGCCTGCGATACGTTCTGGACGAGGATATTGCCCGAATTGGCCCCGCCGATCGTCATCGTCGCCGCCGTTATCCGCGAGAGCTCCGCGCCCGATAAGGAGAATTGTCCGGTTGCCGTTCCAAGCGCCCAAACGGTGCCCGCGCCCGAACGCATGGTGACCGTGCCATTGCCCGCGTTCAGGGCGCCATCGATCACGGCGTCATGCGCCGTGATTGTTACATTACGCCCCGGCGCATTGAGCGCGGCGCCAGCGCCAATGGTGAACACACCACCATTGGCAGGCGTTGCCAAGAGGTCAACCTGCCCGCCCGCCTGCACTATGCCCGTGATCGTCAGGTTGTTCTGCGCTTGCACGTTAAGAGCACCGGAAACGGTAGAATTTCCAATCGACAGGTCTCCGGTATCGACAATCGTGGCATTGCGCGCAGAAACTATATTGAGCATGGAAAGATTGTTGCCCGCATGATCGAGCGTGACATCGTTCGCCGCCCCCGCCGCAACCGAAAGCGTGCCGGTGACAACCGATCCTGCGCTATCCGTCAGGGCGCCGTTTACGACGATAGTCGCATTCTGGGCATTGATGCCCGCAAGGTTGAGGGCGTTCACATCCCGGAACGAAACGTCATGACCTGCCGCATTGATGGCCAGATTGGTGATGTTGTTGGCAACGGTTCCAAGGTTGACATCGCCGGATGCCGTGATTGTCAGGTCCGTTGCCGCCACCGCCGCCGTACCCGAAATCATGCCTCCGGCCGAAAGCGTAACAGCAGAGCCGGAAAGACCCGCGACGCCGTCCACGGTGCCAATGGTAAAGCCGTTTGTATCGTTAAAGCCGATCGCTTGCCCCGGCGCGGAAATCGCCAGAACATTCACATTGTTCAAAAGCGGCGACAATGAAACAGCGCCACCGGCATTGATCGCCAGATTGTTGACCACAAGGCCGCCGCTGGAACCGCCAACCGCCCCGGCACTGTACAGGTGAAGCGTATCGACATTCGCGAAATTCATCGTATCGCCGACCGCAATCGACGTCGTGGCGGCATTGCCGATCCGCAGCATCATGGCCGTGATGTTCGCCGCCTCTGCCGCCGATATCTGCATATCAGCCGCCGCGCCAAGGCCGATCGATCCGTTGTTGGAAGCAAGGAGCGTCGTGGTGGCGCTACCGCTATTAATTGTGCCGGAAAGGGCAAGGTCGCCAGCGATGATCGACAAGGTCGAATTTCCGGTATTCAACGACTGGCCGCCATTGACGGTGAAGGCACCTGAGCCGTTATTATCCGAATCCGCATTCAAGGTTGTTGTTCCGCCCGTCGTCACAGCGCCGGAAAGCGTTATGCCTGAAGCTGCATTGGCGGAAAGCGTTCCTGAAATCGTGGAAGCGCCGATCGCCAGCCCATTGATATCATTTACCGTTACGTTTCTTCCCGATACGACCGACAGCGTGCCGAAATCATTGGCCGCATCCAGAACAATATCGTTGGCCGCACCGGCCGCTATGGTCGTTGCACCCGAAACGATTGTGGCCGCGCTGTCCGTCACCGCGCCATTGGCCGTCAAACTCAAGGCGCTGGCCGTTATGCCTGAAAGATTGATATTGTCCGTATCGACAAAGGTAACCTGATGTCCCGCGGCGGAAACGGCAAGATTGTTCACATCGTTCGCGGCCTCGTCCAGGATCACATCGCCGCCTGCCGTCACATCGAGCGTCCCGACATTGATCGCGGCGTTGTCGGTAACGTCCCCGCCGGCGACAAGGGTGAGCGTTGTAGCGGTTGCCCCGGATACGCCATCAACCACACCGATCGTCACAGCATCCGCATCATGGAAAGTCACGGTACGGCCCGGCGCGGAAACCGCAAGCGTCGATACATTGTTATCGGCATCCGTCATCAGAATATTGCCGTTGGCGCTCAAGGCCAGATTGGCAATCGCAATACCGCCCGCCGTTCCCGTGATCGTGCCGTTGGTGTACAGATGCAGCGTGGAAACATTCGCGGGGGCGACGTCGCCTGCGATTGTAATACTTCCAGAGGAAACTTCGCCGATACGCAGCAACGAGGCGGTCACCCGGTCCAGATCCGCCGCCGTCAGGGATAGAGCCCCTCCGGCGCCGCCCAAACTAATCGTGCCGCTGGTCGCGCCAAGCAGCGTCGTGGTGCCGCCGGCATTGTTGATCGCCTGTGCAATATTGATGTCCGTCGAACGCAGCGTTACATTCCCGCCGGTCGCCTGAATACCGGCAAGGCCGTCCACCGTGGAAACGGTCAATGTTCCACTATTGATGATATTGACGCTGCCAGTGGTCGTCGTGGCGGCAATATTGGAGAGGGCCGTAGACGTATCCGTCAAAGCAATGCCCGTCCCCGCCGTCAGCGCCAGATTGTTTACGATGATGCCGCCGGATGTGCCTGTAATGCTGCCACCAGTGCGCAAATGAAGCGTCGATGTGCCCGTGGGCGTAATATCGGATACAATCGTGATGTTGCCTGTGCTCGCATCACCGATACGAAGGGTCGATGCCGTGATCGCATTCAGCTCCGCCGTGCTCAGGGCAACGGCGCCGCCTGCGCCACCAAGACTGATCGTGCCACCCGGTGCGCCGAGCAGGGTCGTGATGCCCCCGGCATTGTTGATCGCCTGCGTAATATTGTAATCATTCGCCTGAAGCGTGACGTTCCCTGCCGTCGCCTGAATGCCAGATATGCCATCGACCGTGGTGATGGATAGCGCCCCACCATTAAAGAATCCGATATTCCCCGAAGTCGTTCTTGCCGCCAGCGAGGAAACAACCGTGGACGTATCGGTTATATCGATGCCTGTGCCAGCCGTCAGGGCGAGATTATTCACGCCGATACCGCCAGCCGTCCCGGTAATACTGCCACCCGTGCGCAAATGAAGAGTGGAAACATGCGTCGGCGCAATGTCCGATACCACCGTGATATCGCCCGCCGTGGCATCGCCAATACGCAGTGTGGACGCCGTGATCGCATTCAACTCCGCGTTGCTGATGGCCATATCGCCGCCGGCGCCGCCAAGACTGATCGTCCGTCCATTGGTCGCGAGAATGGTGGTTGCCGCGCTTCCACTGGACAATGTGCCAGCAATATCAACATCACCCGCAGTAACAGTGATGACCGCATTCGCCGTTCCCACCGATGATCCGCCATTGATCCGGAACACGCCGCTGCCATTATTATCGCTATCGGCATTGAGCATCATCACACCGCTTGTCGAAACGGCGCCATTGACTGTAAGCCCGCTTGCCCCTGAAGCATTCAGGGTTGTGGCCGTCACATTGCCCAATGTCAGGTCGTTGGAATCGACCAAAATCACATTCCGCCCGGAAAGAACCGAAACCGTACCAAAGTCATTTCCGGCATGATCCAGCGTAATATCCTGGGTAGATTCGGTGGAGAGGACGGTAGCTCCGCTCACAACACTGCCTGCACTGTCTGTAATCGCGCCGCCCGCAGTCAAGGTAAAGCTATCTGCCGTGATGCCGGCAAGGTTGATCCCGTCAATATCCCGGAATGTCACCGCACGGCCTGCTGCCGACATATAAAGATTGTCGACATCGTTCGTAATCATATCTAGCGTCACGTCGCCCGTGCTCGTGACATTAAGGTTCTGCGCGATGATCGTCCCGCTGTCCGTCACGGCGCCGCCCGCGCTCAGCGTAAAGCTGCCAGCCGTGATGCCGGCCAGGTCGATACCGTCCGCATCCGTGAACGTCACCGCACGGCCCGCCGCAGAGACGAACAGCGTATCCGTATCGCTTCCCGCCTCGTTCAGCGTGATGTCGCCCGTGCTGCTCAGCGACAACGCATTGACCAGGATGGCGGCGCTGTCCGTCACGGCGCCGCCTGCGGTCAGCGTAAAGCTGCCCGCCGTGATGCCCGCAAGGTCGATCCCGTCGGTATCGCGGAACGTCACCGCCCGCCCCGCCGCCGAGACGGTCAGGCTATCCACATCGTTCGTCGCCGTGTTCAGCGTCACATCGCCCGTCGTCGTAATATCAAGACTGCCAGCCGTGACCGTCCCGCTGTCCGTCAGCGCGCCGCCCGCAACCAGCGTCACCGCGCCGCCCGTCAGCCCCGCAATGTCGTACCCGCTCGCATCCACATAATGCACCGCGTTCGAGCCTGCGTTGATGCTCAGAACCGCAGTATCGTTCCCCGCCTCGTCCAGTGTCACAGGGCCAGAAGCCGTGACGCTCAGGGCGTTCGCGATGGTGGCCGCGCTGTCCGTCACGGCGCC
>JBDHTU010000026.1:0-13650 GCA_039808805.1 Micavibrio sp. | reverse complement strand
CCCTGAAACACGCAGTGGGATTTACCGTCCAGTACGGATTTGAACGTCTGCTTGGACGTGCAGTTCGGCTGCTGGTGTTCGATCGTAATCGTCGTGTCCGCGTGCTGGTCGCCGCCGAGCATGTTGACGCCGTTGAGCCAGCAATGCGCGTTCTCGCCCATCAATTCGCCATGCGTCTGGTTGCGAATGAACCCCGCGCCTTCGATCATCGAAAACGCCTCATACGTAGAATCGCGGCCGATTTTAACATGCGCGAAAATGGTAGATACGCCCTGCTCCGCCTCGTTGCAGAAACGGTAATGACGCAGCGTCGCGTTGTTGCCGATACGGATTTGCACCACCGTGTTCTTCCAATACGCGCCCGCGCCGTTTTGACGTTCAATGATCGTGACGGTTTCATTGTCCTTGATGTCGATGACGATGCGCGGCGACAGCCATTGGCCATTCTTTGCGGTCACGTCAATCTCCGCATCACCGGACAGGAATTGAATATCGCTGACATGCTGCGTGTTCAAATCCCACAGAACGGTATCGCGGTATTGTGCTTCGCCCGGCGCGTTCGGTTCCATCACCACGACATTGTTGCCCCAGCCAAGGCTCGCGGGCTTCAGGTCGAGTTTTTTGAGCGCGCGGGGAAGATTGGTATATTTCCACCGTTCGCTTTTGGGGGTTGGGATGTTTTCGATCGGCAGGGCCATTACGCGGCTTCCCCGATAAAGTCGGCATAGCCTTTTTCTTCCAGTTCGAGCGCCAGTTCCGGCCCGCCGGTTTTGACGATCCTGCCCTTGGCCATCACGTGAACGACGTCCGGCTTGATGTAATCCAGCAGGCGCTGATAGTGCGTAATGACAAGGAAAGAACGGTCGCCGCCGCGCATGGCGTTGACGCCGTCGGCCACAATTTTCAGCGCATCGATATCAAGGCCGGAATCTGTCTCATCGAGCACGCAAAACGTTGGCTCCAGCATCGCCATCTGCAGAACTTCGTTGCGTTTCTTCTCACCGCCGGAAAACCCGACATTGACCGGGCGTTTCATCATCTCATCCGAGATTCCAAGCTCACGGCATTTGGTTTTCATCAGCTTCAGGAAATCGATGGCGTCAAGTTCGCCCTGCCCGCGCGCCTTGCGTACGGAATTGACCGCCGTCTTCATGAAGGTGGTCATCTGCACGCCGGGAATTTCCACCGGATACTGGAACGCGAGGAACACGCCCTTGGCCGCGCGCTCTTCCGGCGCCATCTCCAGGATGCTTTCGCCGTTCATATCGATATCGCCGCCCGTGACTTCGTAGTCCTCACGCCCCGCCAGAACATAGGACAGCGTGGATTTTCCGGACCCGTTCGGCCCCATGATGGCGTGCACCTTGCCTGGCTCGATTTTCAAATCGAGCCCTTTGAGGATTTCCTTGCCGTCGATTTCGGCCTTAAGCTGCTTTATTTCGATCATTCTTAATCTCTGTTGCTAATTGATAGATGCGTGGATGAAGATCGCGGCGCTGCGCTTCATCCACCTCGTTGTTAAACATTCTCTCATCGTCGTACCCGCCGATGCCGTGCCACGCCATGATCAGGTATTCACACCCGAACGCAGCGTCTTTCAAAATCTTCTCCCGCGCGGATTCAAAGAAATCCACCCACATGTCATCGTTCTTGCGATGCAGGGCAATCAGTTGATCGAGAGGATCAAGAAGCGCGGCGATCATCCCCTTACCTCCGGCGGCATGTTCGAAAAGATGTCCATCACGCGAAGGATGAACCACAGGCCGATGGTCGGCGTCAGAAACC
The DNA here is from genome assembly GCA_039808805.1 of Micavibrio sp. Classification (GTDB taxonomy): domain Bacteria; phylum Pseudomonadota; class Alphaproteobacteria; order Micavibrionales; family Micavibrionaceae; genus Micavibrio_A. The sequence goes on along the minus strand of JBDHTU010000026.1, from coordinate 11,865 downwards.
AGTTCAGCATAAATCTTACATATTTCATGCTTTTGCGCATTTTGATGTAAGAAAAAACGACGATCAGGCCGAAGCCCAACATCCAAAAGGCCAGCGAGCGTATCAGTTCAACCATGTCCGCAACGCGCTTATCCTCATAGGTCGGCAAGACGAGCGAGAGAATAATAAATGCAACCGCAATGCCGAGCGTGTACGCGGCGGAGCGAAACGATTTCGCGTTCTGTTTTTCGCCCAGCATGTCCGCGTCCACGAAGTTACGGGCATAGCGCGAAGTCTTTTGCTCCGGCAGTTCGATCATCCGACGCTGCCTTCAAGACTGATGCTGACCAGCTTCTGCGCCTCCACGGCAAACTCCATCGGAAGCTGTTGAAGCACGTCACGCACGAAACCGTTGACGATCAGCGCGAGCGCCTCTTCTTCGGAAATGCCGCGCTGCTGGCAATAAAACACCTGGTCTTCGGAAATCTTGGACGTGGTGGCTTCATGCTCAAGCTGCGCCGATTTGTTCTTGCTTTCGATATAGGGAACCGTGTGCGCGCCACACTGGTCGCCGATCAGGAGGGAATCGCATTGCGTGAAGTTGCGCGCATTGTCCGCGCCGCCCATGATCTTCACGAGGCCGCGATAGGTGGAATCTGATTTCCCCGCCGAAATGGTTTTGGCGATAATGCGGGAACGCGTGTTCGCGCCCATATGAATCATTTTTGTGCCCGTATCGGCCTGCTGGCGGTTGTTGGTGATGGCTACGGAATAAAATTCGCCCTGGCTGTTGTCGCCTTTCAGGATGCAGGACGGGTATTTCCACGTGATGGCGGAACCGGTTTCCACCTGCGTCCAGGAAATCTTGGAATTGCGGCCTTCGCAGATCCCGCGCTTGGTCACGAAATTGTAAATGCCGCCCTTGCCGTCTTCATCGCCGGGATACCAGTTCTGGACGGTGGAATATTTGATTTCGGCATCGTCATGGGCGATCAGTTCCACCACGGCGGCGTGCATCTGGTTTTCATCGCGCATCGGCGCGGTGCAGCCTTCGAGGTAGGACACATACGCGCCCTTGTCCGCGATGATGAGGGTGCGTTCGAATTGCCCCGTGTTTCGCGCGTTCATGCGGAAATAGGTGGACAATTCCATCGGGCATCGTACGCCCGGCGGAATGTAGACGAACGATCCGTCCGTAAAAACGGCGGAGTTCAGGCAGGCGTGCTTATTGTCCGCGAACGGAACCACGGAGCCGAGATATTTCCGGACGAGGTCCGGATGCTCCGCCACCGCTTCGCTGATGGAACAGAAAATGACCCCGGCTTCGGACAGTTTCTTGCGGAAGGTCGTGCCGACGGACACGGAATCGAACACGGCGTCAACGGCAACAGCGGGCGCGCCTTCGACGCCGAGCAGGACTTCCTGTTCCTTCAACGGAATACCCAGTTTCTTGTAGGTTTCGAGAATGCGCGGGTCGACCTCATCGAGCGACTTCAGCTTCTTCATGTTCTTGGGCGCGGCGTAATAATACGCGTCCTGATAATCCATCGGCGGGATGTCGAGCTTCGCCCACCCCGGCTCCGGCATCGTCTGCCAGTGGCGGAACGCTTTTAAACGCCAGTCGAGCAGCCATTGCGGCTCATTCTTCTTTTTCGAAATGAGCGCAACGATTTCCTCGTTCAGCCCTTTCGGCGCGTATTCCATTTCGATGTCGGTTTCGAACCCGGCTTCGTATTTGCCGCTGAGGCCTTTGACTGTTTCGATGGTTTCCAGATCGATATTGCTCATGCCGAAGCCTCCTGTACGGGCGCGCTGCGGATCATCTCGGCCAGACTGACTTCTTCGAGCGCCTTGCGCATGGCGGTGTTGACCGGGTCCCATTTGCCTTTGAGCGAGCAATTGACCGCGTGCGTGCAGCAATCGACAGAACCGTCAACGCAGGATGTCAATTGCACAGGTCCTTCAAGGGCGGTGATAACGCCCGCCATGGAAATCTCCTCAGGCGGCCTTGCCAGCGAATAGCCGCCATTCACCCCGCGGGTCGAGGCGATCAGGCCGCCACGGGCCAGCAGCTTCAAAACCTTGGCCACGGTCGGCTCGGGCAGGCCCGTGCGTGCGGACAGGCTGGACGCCGTTTGCAGCGTCTGCTCCGTGCGGGCCATCTCACCGAGAATGACCACCGCGTAATCCGTCAGTTTTGATAATTTAATCAATGTGTTAGCAATCCGTACCGTTGGCGTACCAATTACATGTCATGATTTGCCCGTGAATTCAAGAATATTAGCGAAAAATATTATATTTGAGAGGCTTGCATAAAGCGTAAAGCCGCTTGTGCGCGCTGCCCTCCATGCTACCCTTGAAGCATGAACACGCGCCCTCTCCTGCCCGTTTTTGCGGCCACTCTGTTTACCAACGCCTTCCTGATCTTCGCGGTCCAGCCTATGGCCAGCAAGATGCTGCTCCCGATGCTCGGCGGCTCCCCTTCCGTCTGGAACACCGCCATGGTGTTCTTTCAGGCAATGCTTCTGGCAGGATATGCCTATGCTCACTTGATTGCCCGGCTTATCCCTTTGAAACTTCAGGCAGTTTTGCATCTGTCGCTGCTACTGGTTTTTACGCTTGTCCTGCCGCTGTCCCTGCCGCCCGGTATCCAGCCGCCCGAACAGGGCGGTCAGGCGGGCTGGCAGCTCGGCGTCATGCTGGCCAGCATCGGCGGACCGTTTTTCGTTCTGGCGGCAAGCGCGCCCCTGTTCCAGCACTGGTTTTCCACCTCAGGCCACCCCGACGCCGGAAACCCTTACCATCTCTATGCCGTCAGCAATATCGGCAGCCTGCTCTCCCTTCTGGCCTACCCGGTCGTGATCGAACCGTTTCTGGGCCTGCATGAACAAACGGTGGCCTGGGCGGGCGGTTACGGCGTCCTGATACTTCTCACGGCCCTGTGCGCATGGCTGGTGCGGGGCGGCACAAAACCGCTGCCGCCGCTGGCGACCGGGGAAGACAGGCTGCCGCTTGGCTGGATGCAGCGCCTCGTCTGGATCGTCCTGTCTTTTATCCCGTCCAGCCTGATGCTCGGCGTGACGACGATCATCACGACCGACCTCGCCTCTGCGCCGTTCCTGTGGATCCTGCCGCTCACGATCTACCTGGTCACCTTCATCATCGCGTTTTCGAAAAAACCGCTGATCAGCCTCGGCATCGCGCGGGAATTGTCCGTCTACATCATCGCACTGGTGATCCTTGCATTGATGGTGAGCGGATTCATCGCCATGATCGCGCCGATGATCGTCATACAACTGGTGGCGTTCTTCCTGTGCGCGCAGCTTTGCCACAGCGAACTGGCCCGTGCCCGGCCGACGCCGTCTCACCTGACGGAATATTTCCTTCTGATTTCCCTCGGCGGCGTCCTCGGCGGCGTCTTCAACGCCCTGATCGCCCCGACCGTGTTCCTCGTGCCTATGGAATATTCCGTCGCGCTGGCCATGGTGGGATTCGTCGTCTGGATCGGTTCTGTCAGCGTTCCCTATATCAGCGGCACGTTCAACGCCATTGGCGACAGGAACCGCGGTAAAAAAATCCTGGGCGTCGACCTGCTGACCATCGCTATCGGCCTTGGTATCTGTATCGCCACCTATATGGTTGAAGGCAGCAGTTATAAACTGTTCGGCGCCGTCGTCATTTTCGTGTTCCTGATGATGATGGCCCAAAACCGCTTTGTCTTTGCGGTCACTGCCTGCGCGGCGCTTCTCATGTTCCAGCCGGGCATGTGGACCAACAGCAAGAAACTGCTCGACCTGGACCGGAATTATTTCGGCGTGCTCAAAGTCTTTGCCTACAAAGATGCGCATTATTTCTATCACGGCACAACCCTGCACGGGGCGCAGCATCAACGGGACGACTGGCGTTACCAGCCTGTTGCGTATTACGGCCCCGGCCCGACCTCCGATGCATTCGATGAACTCACCAGGCATGGCGTCAACCAGAAGGTCGGCGCCATCGGCCTCGGCGTCGGCAGCATCGCGTGTTACAAAGCCCCGGGACGCCATATCGACTTCTATGAAATCGACCCGGCTGTCGTGCGCGTGGCGGAAGATCCGGAATATTTCACCTACCTGTCCGGATGCGGCACGGATTATGACGTGATCCTCGGCGACGGGCGCCTGAAAATCGCGGAATCTCCGGATGGCGGCTATGGCATGCTGTTTCTCGACGCGTTCAGTTCCGACAACATTCCCGTCCACGTGATGACGAGAGAGGCGTTTGAAACCTACGTGAAGAAACTCGCGCCCGGCGGTTTTATCGCGATGAACATATCGAACCGCTATTTTGACCTGCGCCCGGAACTCAGCGCCATCGCGCGCGACCTCGGCCTGACGGTTTATTTTAAAATACATGCGCCTATCACCGTGCGCGGCGAAGTCAGCCAGCTTTATAACGCCAGCATATTTGCGGTTCTGGCGCGTGATCCGGTAACGCTGGCGCGGTTCGTGGAAGACAAAGGCTGGAAGCCATACGATAAAGACATTCCCGAACGCGCATGGACGGATGACTACGCGAACATCCTGCGCAGTCTCAAATCACTGAAGTAAACGGCTAGGGGTCTATCCGCGCTGTCAGCGCACGATCTTCTATCTCCACGACCCAGAGATCGGGATCACGCTCCAGCGCCCGGCGGACATAGGCATCCGCCTCCCGCTCCTCGACAATCTCATCCTGGAGAAGATTGACCCAGACCAGCTTGCCCAGCAGATCGCGCTGCTGCCCCATCAGGCGGCATTGCCCGGCCATGTCGCTGATCTTCTGGATGACCATGCCGCCCGTTTTATCGCCGCGCGCCGCGACATAAACGCCGCGCCCTTCGCCGGACAGGCGGCGCACTTCCGCCTCTACCCATAAATGGGTCGGGATGCGCGCCTCTTCCCGGTATGTCATGGCTTAATGTACGCTTTTGCGGGAATCTTCGAAGACCCAGCATTCGACGACCGTTTTGGCCTCGATGCTCGGGCTCGGGTGATGATATTTCAAAACCTTGGTAACGATCTTGATCGCCTCGCGTTCCGTCACGCCGCTATGGCGCAGGGCGGAATATGCATTAAGGACAATGCCTTTGCATTTGCAGGTGTCGGGGTCCTCCGCCTTGTCAAAAACTTCATGGCAGCTGACACCCTCCATAGGAGGAATGCAGGTCATTATTTGGTAACCTTGTTTTTCAGCTTGCGGCCGTACAATTCAAGACGGTGATCGACCAGTTCAAACCCCATGTCCTTGGCGATTTTTTCTTTCAATGCTTCGAGGTCCGCATTCTGGAATTCAATCACCTGCCCCGTTTCCAGGTCTATCAGATGGTGGTGGTGCTCCATATTCGTTTCATAGCGGGAGAAGCTTTCATTGAATTCATGGCGCGTGACGAGGTCCAGCTCATCCAGCATGTTCAGCGTGCGGTACACGGTGGCGATGCTGATCGACGCGTCGAGCGCCTTCGCGCGTTCATACACGATCTCGACGGACGGGTGATCCATGGATTCACCCAGTACTTTCAGAATCGTCTTGCGCGGGCCGGTCATCTTCAGCCCGGCGTTGATACAGCGTTGTTCCAGTTCGGTCATGGCAGCCTCGTCGTTCTCAAATCTATGGAATGAGGAGGATATTACTCCGCCGACTGGGCGATGTCTATTTTACTTTTTTCTGAAGATTCAGCCGTTTGCAGGCGAACCCGGGTGCGCGGGAAACGGATTGTGACCGTGGTGCCCTGCCCGGTGTCGGATTCCAGCGTCAGGCGCCCGCCATGAAGCTCCGCCATCGCCTTGGTCAGCGGCAGGCCGAGGCCCGTGCCCTGCTGGATGTTGCTGCGCGTGGGATCATGGATCTGGCCAAACGGCTCCATCGCCTCTTTGATACGCTCTTTGGGAATGCCGACGCCGTAATCCCGGACCGTCAGCAGCATGTTGTTCTGCCCATCCATCGCGGCGATAACGTCGATGCTCCCGCTCTTGTCTGAATATTTCAGGGCATTGGTGATCAGGTTGATCAGGATCTGGCGCACGAGGCGCGGATCGGCATACAGGACCGGCAGGTCCGCCGGCACATGCTCCTTGATTTCCAGCCCGCTGCTGAACGCGCGGCTGGTCATGATGCGCACGACGGAATCGATCAGGCCGGCCATGTCGATTTCCTGCTCGTCCAGTTCCACCTTCCCGGCTTCGATCTTGGACATGTCGAGCACTTCGTTGATGATCTCCAGCAGGTGCTTCGCGCTCATATGGATGTCGCCGAGATATTCCCCGTACTTATCGTGCCCCAGAGGCCCGAACGTATGTTTGATCATCATCTCCGAAAAACCGATGATGGCGTTGAGCGGCGTGCGCAGCTCGTGGCTCATATTCGCAAGGAAGGCTGACTTCGCCTGGTTCGCGCTGTCCGCCTGTTCCTTCGCCACGCGCAGGGAATATTCCATCTGCTTGCGCAGCGTGATGTCCATGATGGTCGTTACCTGAAACCGTCGTTTCTGCGAAAGTTCCAGCGTTGCGGTGGTAAAAAGCGCGTTGGCAACCGTTCCGTTTCTGCGGGCGATTTTCATTTCGCCCGAACTGCGAATGCCGCCGCGGATAAATTCTTCGTGGTTGCGGCGCGCCTGTTCGCGTTCGTCGTCGGACACGATATTGATGAAATCCTGCCCGACAAGGTCATTGCGCGTCCAGCCATAGATACGGACGAAGCTGTCGTTCACCTTGACGATACGGCGGTTGTGGTCTGTGACGATAATGCCGACCTCGCTGACATCGAAGATGGAGGTCAAGAGCAGCAAAGCGTCGTCACGTTCGCGTTGAAGCGCGGAATCGTCCGTCAATGTCGGCTGCGCGATAACGTCGAGGAAGGCGACTTCGCCCTTCTCATCCATCACCGGGTTGATCCAGAAACCGGGCACCTGCGTCGTCCCTGGAAAGGTCGGCAGCGACTGGATGGTGACGGGCTTCTGGCGCTTCACGCTGACGGACAATGAATGTTCGACATGCGACGCGTTTTCATTGTCGAGAATCTGGTCTAGGGTTTTTCCGGCGACGTCGCTTTCGGACCGGCCGAAAAATTCCGCGGCCTTGAGGTTCATCGAAACAACGCGAAATTTCCCATCCTCGGGCCGCACGATAAAGCGCGGCACGGGCATATGGTCGAACATAAGCTTGTGGTCTATGCCTTCCGGCATCCCGTCCCCTTTACGCGGTTACCCATCCATAATACTAGCGGGCAGCAGTTAATATAAAATTAACCACCTAACCCCGCGCGGGTTTACAATGAATACAGTAACTTAGAAAGCGTTAAATTGTTCCGAACAACCGGTCACCGGCATCGCCCAGCCCGGGCACGATATAGGCCCGTTCATTGAGCTTATCATCCAGCGCCGCGGTGTAAATGCGCACACCCGGATAACGCGTGCGTATCTGCGCCACCCCTTCCGGCGCGGCGACAAGGCACATCAGGACAATATGATCCGCCGGAACGCCGTGGCGGACGAGGACATCGAACACATGCTCCGCCGAGTGGCCGGTGGCCAGCATCGGGTCCGTGACGATAAAAAGATTTCCGGCATAGGGCGGCAGGCGCACCAGATATTCCACCGGGCGGTGGGTTTCATGGTCGCGGTAGACGCCGACATGGCCGATGGAACAATCGGGGATCAGTTCCACCAGTTTTTCCGCCATGCCGAGCCCTGCGCGCAGGATCGGCACAACGACGGGCAACGCACCGGACAGCACAGGCGCGTTCATCGTCTGCATCGGCGTTTTGATTTGCGCGGTCGTCAAAGAAAGCGTGCGTGTAACTTCATAGCCGAGCAGCAGGGAAATTTCCTGAAGCAGGCGGCGGAATTCACCGGTAGGGCACCGCTCATCGCGCATATGCGAAAGCTTGTGCTGAACCAGCGGGTGATCGACGATGTAAAGGTCTGGAAAATCCGGGTGCGTACGCATACCGGCACTATACCGGTTTATCCTTGGCCATGGAATGGAGATAACGCTGCAACGGGCTGATATCGTTGTATTGGAGCACCGTTCCCTTCGCGTCTATCCCCTCCAGGTCTTTTTTCATGTTGACCAGGAGAGAGCCCAGCGCATCCCCTTCCGTGGGTTCGGAAATCACGCTGGATACGGTAATTTCTTCCAGCGGGTCGTCCGGCTGCGGGATATGGGCGGACGTGATGCCCTTGTTCAAACGGCTCATGGCGGATTGCGCGCCCGGCATGTCCGCGTGTTTCAGGGTCAGCAGGAAATACTCCTCCCCCAGATAATAGGCATCGTCGAAAGAGCGCAGCGATTCCTTGATATGGTCCGCGATTTTTTTGACCATCGGCGCGCAGACGGATTCATTGCCGCGCCATTCATCCTTGAATTTGTTGATCTTGATCAGCGCGATGGCAAACGGGTTGCCGCGGCGCGCCCGGCGCTCCAACTCGCGCGCGATATCCGCCTCCATCAATTTTGTCGAACGAAGGCCCGTCTTTTCATCGAACCCGCTGTTCTCGATGGCCTGGTCCAGTTCGATCTGGCGCATCGCCTGGATGAATTCTTCATAATGCTTGTTCAGTTCGTTGTATTCAGACAACGGCATCTTTTCGCGCTCAATCGATTGCGTCACGAAACTGTGCGCGGCATGCGTCATACCTTCATGGATACGGCGCACGCGCTCGGCCGTGGCGGACGAAATGGTCTTGTCTTCCCTGGCCTTGACCAGCCATTCGACGAAGACGATCGGCGCGGCCTCGTTGAACGGCTTGTTCTCAAAGTAAGAGCGGATCAGCTTGCCGTACCAGACGACATGTTCGTCCAGTACGGGGGTGATGGCCTCAAGGCCGATAAGGGATTTGTATTCTAGAGCCATGATTTCAAACCATTAATTCGCAATATTATACATGGATTGGTTTGAAATCGGTTAATTTTTTCTCAAAATCAATCCGGCAGATACTCTTTTTCGAGTTGGTCCAGCGTCCCGGCCTTGATGGCGGCCCGCACCTCCCGCATCAGGCGGTTAATCACGGCCACGTTGTGCTGGCTGATAATCTGGTAGGCCAGCAATTCCCCGGCTTTCAAAAGATGATGAATATAGGCTTTGGAGAAGTCCTTGCTCATCGGCAGGTCCAGCGTTTCATCCAGCGGCGCCGGATCGTCCCGGTATCTTGCGTTGAACAGGTTGATCTTCTCCCCCGGTACGCCTTTCATCAGGGCGACGCCATGGCGCGCGATACGGGTCGGCATCACACAATCGAACGTGTCGATGCCGCGGCGCACGGATTTGAACACGTCCTTGATGCGCCCGATGCCGAGGAAGTGGATCGGCCGGTCCGGGTGGTTGTATTCACGCGTGAAATCGAGAATGCCGTACATCTCTTCATCCGAGCCGCCGAGGCAGCCCCCGATGGCGGTGCCGAAGAACGGACGCGAACGAACATAATCCGCGGATGTTTTGCGAAGGTCTTCATACACGCCACCCTGCACCACGCCGTACAGCGCCTGTTTTCCGTCATGGGTGGAATTGAAAGCGTGGAGCGAACGGTCGCCCCAGCGCATCGACATCTCCATCGATTTCGCCGTGTAATCCTTGGTCACCTGATACGCGGTGCATTCATCCATCTGGACAATCAGGTCCGCACCGAGTTTGCGCTGGATCTCCATCGAGATTTCAGGATTGAGGCAGAGTTTCTGCCCGTCAAGGTAAGAACGGAAAAAAGCGCCGTCTTCATTGATCTTCAGGAGGTTTTCGCGTTGGTGACGGTTGCGGCCCTTGATTTCATCGGCGCAGGACCCGTTGCCCATGGAGAATACCTGAAACCCGCCGGAGTCGGTAAGCATCGGCCCGTTCCATCCGGTGAATTTATGAAGCCCGCCCATTTTTTCGATCAAATCCGCGCCCGGCTGAATCATCAAATGATAGGTGTTGGCAAGGATGATATCCGTCTTCGCCTCGCGCATTTGATACGGCGAGAGATTTTTGATCGAGGCTTTGGTGCCGCAGAAAATATAGTTCGGCGTTTCGATCGTGCCGTGCGGAGTCGTGAGTTTGCCCAGCCGCGCGCCGCTCTTGGCATCGGTATAGGTAACTTCGAATTTGTGATTGGGATATTCGATCTTCGTATCGAAGGTCGGCGCGAGAACGGGCGGCGGCAGTTTTTTCTTGCGTTTGTCTTTCGTCATAGCTTTTTGCTTTCGGCTATGGCCGCACTGCCCTGCGACCGGTTGCTTATATGAAGACCCCCGCTTTCGCGGGGGCATCAAAATCTGTTGTGCTCCGAACGAGCTTACGCTTTCTTCGCAACGGCCTTTTCAATCAGCGCTTTGTAAGGGCGCAGGGCCGGGTCCAGCTTGGTTTTCGCCGTGCCCTGGATGAAAGCATCGAAACCGCCTTTATGGTCCAGCGTGCGCAGGCCCGACGGCGTGACGCGGATCGCAATCTTGCGCTTCAGGATTTCGGAATAAACCGTCGTGTCCTGAATGTTCACTTCGAACGTGCGTTTCGTCTTATTTTCGGCGTGGGAACGGTTGTTGCCAACGGTTCTTTTTTTACCGGTTACCATGCATGTGCGGCTCATAGCGCTCTTCCTTATAGTGCGAATTCTTAAAATCGTTGCGGACAATAGGCGAACATGGCCGCCAAAGTCAAGCCTTCGTTAAGGGATAAATCCGTATCCGTCGAGCAAAATCGCCACCAGCAGCGCGCACAGGAACAGCAGATGCGCCATCACGATGATATAAAGCCCGCGGTGCAGGTGTTTTGCCTCCAATTGGGCGGTCGCCTTGTCCGGCCCGGCCCAGCTTCGCTTGATGGCGCTGCCTTCCAGGTCCTGCGTGGAGCCGCCAAGGCTGACTTTCAGCGCCCAGGCCATGGCCGTGACCGGCGCCCCGCCCTCCGCGTAATGCGCCCGGCCCTTGCCGAAATGCAGCAACCCTATGAAAGACCTTGTCATTCCGGCGGTGGGCGTAAGCAATCCGGCCAGCGAAATAAGCATGCCCGCGAACACGTTCGGCACGAATCCCATCAGTTTTTCGAGCGCCAGCGCGGAAGCGCCGAACCCCTTGGTGAACCCCTCCTTGCCGAATCGCCAGCTCAGCGCCGCGAGGACCGTATATAAATAAGCCGCCGGCAGGCCCCCGATCAGGTACCAGATGACCGGGGCCACCATCGCCTTGTCGAACAGCCGCGCCCCCATGCCGATCCCGGCGCGGGTGATCGTATATTCGTCCGCCACGGACAGGTTGTTGCGGGTGGTGACGGACAGGGCGTAAAACGCGCCTTTCACATTCTTGCCCGCCACGGCCCTGTAAAGGCGGATCAGGGCGTGCCACCCTGCCCCGGCGCTCATAACTATGCTCAAGGCTACAATGTCAACGATCCGCCAGTTCGGGTATTCGGTGGACAGGGTCTGGAATGCCTGCCCCAGCAAAAACGCCATGATAAGGGCCGTGATCGTGATAATCGTCCCGCGGGTCACAAGGTCGCCCGCCTTGCGCCCCGTCTTGTCCAGCCGGTTGCCCAGCGGGCCGAACAGGAAATCCACGCTCCGCCAGACCAGCGGATTCGCATTTCCGCCCAGCGGCCCGGTGATAAGCCCGACCATGACGACGATGAAAAACGCCGCCACCGCGACCGGCAGCCGCGCGGGGTCGAAAATATAGGCGTGGAGCTGTTCTAAATACGCGGTAAAATCCATTTACGACATCTGCTGGAAAATCTCTGCCAAAAAGGTATCATATGGGGCCCGCCGGCACCACCCGGCGGGCGCAACCGTCCCCCGCGTTCTTTTTGTGCCCGCCCTTCCCTTACGAACGGTTTTTAACCATGTTGATCTATGGTATGTTATAATTCTCTTATAAGGCAGAATTTATGCTCTATCACCTTTAC
>JBDHTU010000025.1:0-13870 GCA_039808805.1 Micavibrio sp. | reverse complement strand
AAATAGTCCTGAATGAGGAAGCGGTCATCTTTTTCCAGCGCCAGTTGCAGATACCGGCCATGTCTTCCATCCGGCGTGCCGTGAAACAGATCGATCCGGTCACCTTTTTCGGAAACGTTCCATTGAAACACACGGCGCGGGTCGGACAGAAAAGCCGCATCCTCCCCCGTCAAATATCGCGCCGCGATCTTCATCCCGGGAATGCGCAGATCCGCCGACAGGCCGGGCTTGGCCGCAATGTCTTCGATATCCGACAGGGTGATGCTGAACCGCCGTGAGGGAAAGGCCGTTTCCTGCGCATGGGTTGCCATGACCTGCATGCTCTTAAGGCTGAACGCGCAGAACATCTGCCAAAGACCGAATTGCAGCATGGGGAATGCCGTCATCGCCGTCACAAAAGAAAAATCAGCCCGCAGGCGGGGCGCGGGACGCCGTTCGGGAAAGCTGATGATATCGGCGGTACGGTCTAATCCTTCACTCATTATACTCTTCCCCAGTGACAAAAATTACAGAAGTTCGGCGTCCTTTTGCGCCTTTTTTAATTTCTTCAGGATCATATTGCGCTTCAGCGACGACAGATGGTCGATGAACAGGACGCCGTTCAAATGGTCGATTTCATGCTGCACGCAATGCGATCCCAATCCTTCGAACAAGGCTTCCTGCTGCTTTCCGTTGTAATCGAGATAACGTACGCGCACTTCCAGAGGTCTTTGCACCTCGGCATACTGGCCGGGAATGGACAGGCATCCCTCTTCCCAGATGCTCGGTTCCTCCGATTCCCAGATAATTTCCGGGTTTGCCATGACGATGGGCTTGCGCGCATCCGGCTCTTCCCGCTGGGCGATGTCCATGACAATCACGCGGTTGAGAAGGCCGACCTGGTTGGCGGCAAGGCCGATGCCCGGCGCTTCGTACATCGTTTTCAACATGCGGTCCATTTGCGCACGTAAGGCATCGTCAACTGTGCCGACCTGCTTCGCGACCTGTTTCAAAACGGGATCGGGAATCTTGATAATTTCAAACTTATCCATGGGACATACGCTTTGTGGTTTCGACATCGTCATCTTCCGCCGGCAGGCCGGTCAGTTGCCGTGCGTTGCCTTCATAGGCGGCAAGGTCCGGCAGGTCGGCGTTTTCGGCGATGACGTGATATTTTTTGAATTTGCGCGCCTGCGGCAAAACCTTGGTTTCAAACGAGCCAACGGCATCATTGTACGCGCCGAGCGCGGCATTGACGTTCTTGCCGATCCTGGCGAGATGGCCCACAAAAGTGGACAGGCGTTTGTGCAGTTCGACGCCGAGTTCGGCAACGCGCCCGGCCTCCTCCGCCATCTTCACCTGGCGCCACGACAGGCCGACAACGCGCAGCAGCGAGATGATCAACATCGGCGAAGCGATCACAACATTGTTTTCGGAGGCGTAATCGACGATACCGGCATCATTGGCCAGCGTTGCGCTGAACACCGCCTCGGACGGCAGGAACAGGATCACGAAATCGCAGCCTTCCAGATTTTCCTGATAAGAGCGCGCACCGAGCGCCTTTACATGGCCACGCACGGCCCGGGCCATATTCGATTTAATGGATTTTGTTTCTTCTTCGGACAAATCGTCATCCAGCCGCGCGATGAATTCATTGATCGGCGCCTTGGAATCGATCGCGATTTTAAAGCCGTCATGCAGGTTGATGATCACATCGGGGCGCCCGCCGCCGGCAAGACCTGTCTGGGTTTCGTAATGCTGGCCCTTGATCATGTTCGCGCGGTCCAGGATCGTTTCCAGCACGAATTCCCCCCAGCGTCCCTGCGCCGACGGATTGCGCAGCGCGGTGGTCAGTTTGGACGTTTCCTTATGCAGCGTCTGCAAGAAATCCTGCGTTGCACGGTTTGTGCCTTTGAGTTCTTCGACCATCCCGCCCATACGCTGAAGATGCGCTTCGACCGGCTTGATCATCTGTTCGATGGCGATGGAGCGTTTTTGCAGGTCGTGCTCCCCGTCCTTTTGCGCCGCACGCAGCTTTTCCTGCGCCAGCGTCAAGAACTGTTCGTTGTTGGATTGCAGTGCGGCCTGGGCGAGGCGGTGAAAATGATCCCCCATCGCGGCCTTTTCCGCCTCCAGCCGTGCCTCAAGCGCCGCTGCCCGGCGCCCCTGCGCCGACAGCCGCAGGCCAAGAACAAGCGCCGTTACGGCGATCCCGGCGCCAAAGCCGATGGCAGCGGAAAGCGGGTCTATGACAAGGTCCTGTAAAGCGGGCGTATTCATGATAGAATGAGATTAACCACAGTTTCGCGGGAGAGCCAATTGAATTCTGACAAACAACCTAGGGGCCGCAACACGGCAGGCAATGCCCTGCTTTACATTCTCCTGGCGCTGGGGTTGCTGGGTCTTTTGACGATGACGCTGCGAAACCAGAGCGACCAGGCCAGCGGCGAAAATCTGGAAAAAGAACAGGCACAGCTTTATGCCACAAAAATGGTTGCTTATGCCGCTGCCGTCAAAAATGTTGTCGACCAGATGACCATGTCGGGAACACCGCCTTCAAAAATTATTACCCTGAACCCGAAAGATATCGGATTCGACACGCCGCCGCACATCGACAAGGTTTTTCATCCCGATGGCGGCGGCCTTAGTTACCAGGGCGCTACGACTCCGCCCTTCCAAGGCATTGATACCCCCGTGGCCCCGGGAGGATGGTATCTGGGCAGGTTCAACAATATCGAATGGACCCCCACCACGGCCCCTGACATCATTCTGACAGCCTTCAGAATCGACAGGCCGGTATGCGAACTCATCAACCGTCAGATAACGGGTAGCACCGATATCCCCGCTATAGGCGGAACGGGGGATATGTGGACGTATCTTGTGAACGATTTTTACCACGGTGCGGGTAACGCCGATCTGACGCAAGTCGTTTGTCCGGAATGCGAGGGCTATCCCGCGCTCTGCGTCAGCAACGCGGCCGCAGACAACTACAGCTATTACAACATCATTTCAGGGCAATAATCGCGGCGCGGAGCGCTTCCAGACCCGTCCCCGATTCCGAACTGGTGGCCAGCACGACGGGATGGGCGGCGGGATGCTTTGTTAAAACCGTTTCGATCTTGCCGCGCATATCCTGAAGCGACTTGACGCCAGTTTTGTCCGTCTTGGTCAGGACAATGCGGTAATTGACCGCCGCCTTGTCCAGCAGTTTCATCAGGTGGACATCGCTTTCCTTCAGGCCGTGACGGGAATCGATCAGGATCAGTACGGCGCGGAGATTGGGACGCCCACGCAGATATTCAAAGATCAGCGTATCCCAATCCTGCCGCTGTTCCTTCGACACCTTGGCGTAGCCATAGCCCGGCATGTCCACGAGATAAAGATGGCCGCCGAGGCTGAAAAAATTCAACTGCTGAGTCCGGCCCGGCGTGTTGGACGTTTTTGCCAGCGTGGTGCGGCCCGTCAGCGCATTCACCAAAGAAGATTTTCCGACATTCGAACGCCCGGCAAAAGCAATTTCGTTGATTTCAGGCGGCGGAAGCTGTTTCAGGTCCGCCGAACCCCACATAAAATCGCAGACTCCGGAAAATATTTTTCGCGCGTCCTCGATCTGATCCGGCGAAAATTCTTCCATCACTTCTTCTTTTTCTTCTTGGGCTTCGGCTTGGAAACGATCTTGGCTTCACCTTCGTGAACGGCTTCCTCGATTTCCTCTTCAATCATCTCAAGCTTGGGATGAACGACGGGGCCTTCCTCGATTTCCTTTTCCAGCTTGGCTTTATCTTTATCCCCGCTGAACAGATGGATCGGCACACCCATGGTTTTCATGATGACGATCTGCTGGATCACGGCAAGGATGTTGTTCACGGTCCAATAGATCACAAGGCCCGATGCAAACCCGGACATAATATAGGTCATGAACCAGGGCATGATCGCGATCAGGCGCGCCTGGATCGGGTCGTCAGGCGGCGGCGAGATGCGTTTTTGAATGATCATGCCGATCAGCATCATGCATGGCCACGCACCGATATGCAGGAAGGACGGCGCATCGAACGGCAGCAGGCCGAACAAGTTGACGAAAGAGGTCGGATCTTTCGACGACAAATCATGTATCCAGCCGTAGAACGGCGCATGACGCATTTCAATGGTGTTTGAAAGAACCTTGTAGAGCGAGAAGAAAATAGGAATCTGCACGATGATCGGCAGACAGCCTGCCATCGGGTTCACGTTGTTCTTCTGGTAGAGCTTGACCAGTTCCTGCTGCAACTGGGCGCGGTCATCCTTGTATTTATGGCGGATTTCGTACATTTCCGGCGAGATTTTACGCAGCGCCGCGAAGGAACGGTAAGACGTGTTCGCCAGAGGGAAAATGAGCAGGCGCAGGCAGCAGGTGAAGATGATAATCGCGATCCCGAAATTTCCGACCAGCCCGTAGAGCCAGTTCAGGATCAGAAAGAACGGTTTGGTCAGGAAATAAAACCAGCCGAAATCCACGGCCAGATCAAAGTGAGGGAGCGACCAGCTTTGTTCGTATTCTTCCAGCAGCTTGAGTTTTTTAGGCCCGGCAAATAGATGCACTTCATAGGTTCCTTCGCCGCCTGCAGCAATCTCCCGCGGAGCGCCGGTCAGATCCGCCTGAAAGCGATCCTTGGTTTTTTCATCGACAGCCGGTGACAGAATAAAGCGGAAACGCGTGGTTTCATTCTGGTTGGCCGAAGCGAGCGCCGTCAGCCAGTATTTTCCCGTCAAGCCAACCCATCCCGTGTTCGCAGTAAAGGTTTGGTTACGATTTTTTTCGAGTTTCTTGTAAGTGCGCTCTTCAAGGTCTTCGCCGACATAGGCGATAGGACCTTCATGGATGACACCCAGATTGAGAAAGTCTTCGGGCAGGCCGTGTTCTGTCGCCAGAGCGAAAGGATAGAGCGTGAGCGCAGCGCCCGTTTTGTTGATGACGCGGTCCGTGATGGTAAAGCCGAAACTCTCATCCAGCGAAAAGGTTTTTTCAAAGGTCACGCCCGACATGGTGGTTGTCAGCGTCACCGGTGTGGCGGGTGTCAACGTATCGTTGCCTTTCACGGTCCACAACGTGCTGCTGTCTGGAAGTCCGGACAGGCCGTTGGTACCGGTCCAGCCGGTTTCGACATAGCGCGGATGCGGCGTACGCGCGGGCGAGAATTGCTCGACCCGGTCTTTCCGCTCAGTCGTCTTGTAATAATCCTTAAGCACCACATCGTCGAGACGTGCGCCTTTCAGGTTGATACTGCCGGCGAGGCTTTTGCTCTCTATTTTGACGCGGCCGGTTTCCTCAATGATTTCAGGGCGCGGCTTGACGATGGCCGTATCAAGAATTTCGGCAGGGGCGGAAGCCGCGATCTGTTTCGCATGCACAGCGGCAGCGCGCATCTGTTCCGCATGCGGGCGGGCAATGAAATGATCGTAGCCGAGCCACATGGAGATCGAAAGCACGGCGAAGATGATCAGATTGCGCACGTCCTGCGGATGCATCTGGTCACGGTTTTGCATGGGTCTTGTCTTTCTTCTGGTGATGGCCGCAGCCGCAGTTTCCTGCCTGCTTTCGATGGACGCTGTTATAGCCGATGATATCCGGCCAATCAATGCTGGCGGGCACGGGATCGATCATATCCCCGCGATGCCAGGGATGGCATTTCAAAAGCCGGCGGAGCGCCAGAAAACCGCCTTTTACCAACCCATGCGTCCCGATCGCGCCGTAGGCATAGGCAGAGCACGTAGGATAAAAGCGGCAGCGCGCTGGCAGCAACGGCGATATAAGCCGGGAATAGAGGGTAATCAGCCCCGTTGCGAGGCCGGACAAAAGATTACGACGCTGCATAGCCGAGCTTTTCAAGGCACCAGCGCAGATCTTTCTTCAGATCCGCATAATCCCGCAGCATCGTGCCGTCGCGCGCGATCAGCACGTAATCAACCGCCCCTGCCGCGCAGGTCGGCAGGATATCGGCCGCGGCCGCACGCAGGCGGCGCTTCATCCGGTTGCGTCCCACGGCAGTTTTCTCAAGCTTCTTGGTGACGGTGACGCCAAAACGCTTGGCTCCCGTATCATTCGGCGCGGCCAGAACGATCATGCTTTTGGAAACCCATTTGCGCGCGGTTTTGTTCACGTGCAAAAAATCGGACCGCTTTTGCAAGCGGCCCAGATTTTTCAATTCTTCCCGAGTGGCTTTCATGGGTCAGACCTCCTTCAAGGCCGGACGCCGGAGCGAACCCTTAAGCGCAGAGACGCTTGCGGCCTTTGGCGCGGCGGCGGGCCAGAACCTGACGACCGTCAACCGTGGCCATACGGGCGCGGAAGCCATGGCGGCGTTTGCGAATGAGCTTCGAGGGTTGATATGTACGTTTCATGGTCGAACCTTGTTTTTTCTATATTTCGTGAATTTCGGCGGCTGTTTTAACCCGGAAAGCTCTTCCTGTCAATTTTTCTTGCGAATCTGCCTCCGGCCCGCCATAGTGGCTACAGACAAGCTTGTATTTCAGGCACTTACCTGTGCTATGCTGGCAGCGCTGTTGACGATAAATTAGGTAGACCCGCACGATGTATATAGACAACAACTGGATTCCCGTCGAAGGGGAAGAACTCGCAGGCTTTCTGGAGCGTGTCGGCGTCATCGGTGAGAAATACAAGGTCAATCCGGCGACCACACGCGTCGATTACCGCATGCTGCCTTTTTACGACCAGGTGGCGATGATCCGCGTCAAGGACCCGGCCTGGACCCCAAAAAACCTTTATATCTATTACCTGACCGACCAGGGCAACCTGTACTGGCTCAATGGCACGTCCCCACCGATCCACGAGGTCAACGCCAAGGCGCCTGTCAAGATTACAGATGACAACGTTTTGGAATACCTAAGGTTTTTCTGCTTCTTCGTTCGCGGCGAAGAGGGCCCGTTTCTGATTGCCGAAAGCATGGACGACCCGTATATCCCGAAAAACGTGGATGAGCGGACCCGATCGGTGATCGAAGGCACCATCCGTCCTGCTGCTTATGAAAGTCGAAACGACGCCGGAAATTTTATGTGCGATGCGGTCGTGTTTTATTCCAACGCCCTGTTTATCGCCAATTTCGCGGTCGAGCCGGGTGGGATGATCCGCATGGTGGACGACGAACCTATCGCCACGGACCTGTCCGTTAAGGTCGACGCCCCAGTATCGTAGTATCCTGTTGATTTATATAAATAAAATTCAAGACTGAACGCTTTAGATTCCCGGCTGCGCGAAATTTCCATTTCCCGCAACCCCTGTGATATACTTTTCTAAGGATAAGGTTAGGGATTTTTGCCTCCATGACAAGAAACGCGATTCAATCAGCCATTTACACATTTGCGGTCTTCGCGATCTGCGGGCTGCTTGCCACGCCTGCCTTCGCACAGGTCACCGGCGTTGGCGGGGGATCCTGTACGGCCGGTACGCTCGGCGGCATGATCTGCAACATCATCAACGGCACGGAATTCACCCCCGGTCTTATTGTCGGCTTTTTTGCCTATATGGCCGGTCTGATTTGCGGCTTCCTCGGCGTTATCAAATTGAAAGAACATGTCGAAGCACCGAACCAGGTTCCTATCTGGGACCCGGTGAAGCGTTTTGCCGCGGGCGGCGCCTTTCTGGTGATGCCATATGTGGTCGATGTCATTCGCACCACGATCGAAGACGGCGGCGAAGATTTTACAACGGGCGGTTTCAACGGCGATGCCGCGGGCGTCGGCCTCGACGCGATGATCGTTGCGCTGATGGGCAACATCCTGACGCCGACCATGTGGGCGGCGGGCTGGGTTGCGTGGATCGGCGGCCTGATTTTCGTATTCATCGGTATTTCCCGTCTTCTCAAAACCGAGCAGGAAGGCCCGCGCGGACCCGCCGGTATCGGCACCATCGCCACGTTCCTGACGGCAGGATGCCTGTTCTCCTTGAACTCTATGGTGACCTTTATCAACGGCTCCATCTTCGGCGGCAGCGACATCCAGACCAACGCCGTGTTGCAATACACCGACGGCCTGAACGGCGCCGAAGACCATGTGCATGCCGTTATCTCCGCGATTATCGCGTTTTCAATCATGATAGGCTGGATTAGCCTGGTCCGCGGTATCTTCATGGTCCGCAGCGTATCCGAAGGAAATTCGCAGGCCTCGATGATGGCCGCTCTGACGCACCTTATCGGCGGCGTCCTGGCCATCAACCTTGGCGGCGTGGTCATGGCCGTGCAGGAAACGCTCGGCATTACGCCGTACGGCATCGTGATCAACTAGAGTTTTACCTCCCTGGTAAAAACAACTGGGGGAGCCTTGCGGCTCCCCTTTTTTCTTTGCGGGAACAAGCCCGCAAAATCTTAAAGCGCGTCGTCGCCTTCTTCGCCCGTGCGGATGCGGCGCGCGGAGGTCAGATCATAAACAAAAATCTTCCCATCCCCGATACGGCCCGTGTTCGCGGCATTTTGAATGGCCTCCACCACAGATTTTTCCAACTTAGACGGAATGGCGACCTCAATCTTCACTTTCGGCAGGAAATTCACCGAATATTCCGCACCGCGATAGATTTCCGTCTGCCCTTTCTGGCGACCGAATCCTTTAACCTCCGTCACGGTCAGGCCATCGACGCCGAGCGACGTCAGGGCATCGCGGACATCGTCCAGCTTGAAGGGCTTTATAACAGCCATGACCATTTTCATGGGAAACCTCTTTTGTTGTCATACCGGAGCGGCAAGAGTATAAAACTACCAACTTTCCGTCCGCAGGTAAAGGAGGCCCCTTATGCCCAATATCTCCCAGCCCGGCCGCTTCGATGTCGTCATTGTGGGCGGCGGACATGCGGGCTGCGCCCTTGCCTGCCTGCTTGCATCGCACAATGTGAGTGTTGCCTGCATCGACCAGGACGACCCGGAAAAAACGCTGAGCCAGGATTTCGATGGACGAACCATGGCGATCTCTTTCGGATCGCGCCGCGTCATGGAAGCCGCAGGCGCATGGGGTCCCCTGAAGGATCAGGCCTGCCCTATTCTTGATATCGAGATCACGGAAGCCGGCGCACCGACAATGCTGCGCTTTCTGGCGGAGGATGCGCAAGCCGAGGCGTTCGGCTGGATCGTTGAAAACCGCCATCTGCGCGCAGCCTTGTATCAGCGTCTGGCTGCATTAGAACACGCACGGCATATCGCCCCGGCGCGCGTTAAAGATTTTTTGCTAAAGCCCGATAGCGTCGATATCCAGTTGGAAGACGGCCGTACGTTGAACGCACAGCTTGTCATCGGCGCAGACGGACGCAAATCCTTTACGCGGGAATGGATGGGCATTGCCACGCGCGGCTGGTCTTACCGCCAGCGCGGCATCGCCTGCGTTGTGACGCACGAAAACCCGCACGGTAATGTCGCCGTGGAGGATTTCCGCAGCGAAGGACCTTTTGCCATCCTGCCGATGGCGGATGATGCGAACGGACGGCATAGATCTTCTATCGTCTGGACGGAACACGGGATGGGGAAAGAATCCTGCCTGCACTGGGATGAGGAAACGTTCAACGCAGCGCTGGCCGAGCGTTTCCCCACCGCATACGGTAAGGTCCGGCTTGCAGGAAAAAGATTCTCTTATCTCCTTAGCCTCGCACACGCGCAGCGATACACGGCCCCGCGCATGGCGCTGGTCGCAGACGCGGCGCACGGCATTCATCCCATCGCGGGACAGGGGCTAAACATGGGTTTGCGCGATATTGCCGCGCTTGCGGAGTTGTTGGTCCCTGTGAAGGAAAAGGGCGGAGATTGCGGCAGTGAAGATCTTTTAAACGCCTATGAGCGTGCGCGCCGTTTTGACAACATGGCAATGGCGGCCGCGACGGACGCACTTAACAAGCTTTTCTCCAACGACCTTGCGCCGGTGCGCTTAATCCGCAAACTGGGACTGCGCGCTGTGCAGAAATTCCCGGCGGCGCGGCAATTTTTCATGAAGCAGGCTATGGGGGCAAGCGGACATATGCCCACGCTGATCCGGACCGGAAAACTTCCCTAGAACAGTTTCTTTGCTTCCAAGCGCTTGGTGGACAATTCAGGCACAAGGGGATTTTCCCATCTGGGCGGCGCCACGCGATATGGATCGCTTGCCATGATGGTCGGCAAAAGAAGATTGAATTTGCGGACTTCCTCGGCATCGACCGGGCGGCGATTGCGCTTGATCTCCGTCAGCTTCATCCCTGTCTTTTCGTCTTTACCGAAGGTGCATTCGATCATTTCCAGCTTGTATTCGCCGAACGGATCGATATTGGTGAAGTAAATCCGTACCGCGGTGCGAGACCCTTCGAGCGCCGTATAATCCAGCGTTTCCGGATAGGGCGTATTCAATTCGAGAAAAACCGAGCAAATGCCAAAAGCCATGGAGCCTTGTTTCGGCTGGCACGAATAAATCATCAAAATCAAAAGAAGAAGCACGGCTCCGCCTGCCGCATAAAGAATACTCTTTTTCTTGAGATCTTTTTGCTGAATTCTAAGAACCCCGCCAAGACTGGGCAGGCGGCCGATTTTTTTTGCTTCCCGTGTCAACGCCTCGTCAAGCGATATATCACGCATCGGTGCAGGTTCAGAGGCCGGCGGCGCAGGATCGCCGTCATGACGAACGTCGCTGATATCCGGCGCGGGCGGTTCGGACGGTGTCGGCGTTTTCGATTTATCTGGATCTTCTGTGTCGCTCATCCTATGACCAAACCCGCCTTAGACCAGCACATCGTCATCAGGGACCTTGTCGAGCTTGCTCAGGCTGGCGGCGATGATTTCATTGACAATTTCCTGTACGACCTGGCTGACCGCCGCCGAGCGGATCTCACCTTTTTCCGCCAGCATCATGACGCGGCGCTTGATTTCGGTACGCGCCGAACCGCCGGGGAAATTCAATGCCAGCATCTGGCGCGCGCGGCCGGCACCCAGCTTTGCATAGAGGCGGTTACGAATGGCCACATCTTCCGCAGAGGTGGACAGTGCCCACAACTCGATCGGCCCCAACGTGTTGATCAGGTGTTGTTCGTATTTTCCTTCGACCGTGCCGAGGACGAACAGAGCCGGAGCACCGCCTGCGCGCGGACCGGTCAGTTTATACCGTATGATATTCCGTGCCGTCTGCGACAGGCCGAACCGTTCGCGAATATTGTCCACCGCCTGATCGGAGATGGCGGCGCCAAGAACCCAGATGCCCGTGGCGAGGTCCACCATGTCGGCGTCGAAGTCATCCAGTAGCTGGGAAGACAGCGCGATCTGCACCCCGCGTTTTCGCCCTTCGCGCACGTCACGCACGACCTGCGCCCGCACGGAGCGGGATCGGGACGTTCTGTGGAATTCGTCATAGCAAAGGCGCTTGGGCGTCTCGATAATGCCCTGCATGCGCAGTTCATGATACAGCTTGTATTTTTCGGGGATGTGTTCGAGCATTTCCATGCCGACCCACCAGCTGCGCACAAGCACGTGGCGCGCAAGCATGTACATGATCGATGTCTGACGATCTGCCGTATCGTCCCCCTGCGGTGAGACGTCCATCAGGTCAAGCGAGCAGACATGCGCATCGGACACATCAAAGCGCGTGATACCCGCAAGAATCGGGAATTCCCGGATGGCGGACGTGATCATCCGTTCAAACGCGTTGATGACCGTCTCGCTGGTCAGGCCGATGGCCGTTTCTTCGAGCAAAGCGCGAATCTGCGGGCGGCGCGAGGCGACAATGGCATCCGATAATGTCGGAACGGCGTAACGCTGGGCCATGATGGCGACATGCGTTTCGCCCAGATCAAACATGCGGTCCACGACATCCCACCAATACGGGTCTGTCGGCAGGTGGAGATTGTGCTTGGCGATCGCGTCATCGACCTCATGATCGAGGCGGGGCAAATAGGGGCGCGGTTCCGCATTGGCGGCAGTATCATCCCGCCAGCGGAACATTTCATCGACGACGAGACCGGCGAGCTGCTGGATCCCGTCATAGGGACGCTCCATGCCCGGCGGCGTGCAGAGAAGGGTCAAAAGCTCAACCAGATAGCTTCGTTCATCGATAAGCGGATAACGGCATCCGAGCTGGGTATCGAACGGGTTGACCGCGTATTGCTGCGTCATCTGCATGCGGTGGGCAGCGGCTTCGTGCTGCCTGTTTTCGGGCAGCGCTTCTTTAATAAGCGAGATCATGCCCGAGGATGACGGGCCGATATCGATGATAGCTACATACGGCAGTTGCGCCATACCCGGCGTCAGGCAGCAGGCGATGTTGGTTGAGTTCAGGAGAACCGATTTACCGGCACCCGGCTGTGCGAAAATA
This sequence comes from Micavibrio sp., assembly GCA_039808805.1. Lineage (GTDB taxonomy): Bacteria > Pseudomonadota > Alphaproteobacteria > Micavibrionales > Micavibrionaceae > Micavibrio_A. The sequence goes on along the minus strand of JBDHTU010000025.1, from coordinate 1,588 downwards.
AGATCGAACCACGTGGTGGTCACGTTGGTTCCGGTCTGGTACGGCCAGACTTTCCCGTCCGGCGTGCGGAACAACATGGAGCCTTTTTCGAAAGGCGAGCTTGGACGCTGCCAAGGCATCAGCTTCATCACTTCGAACATCGGCGCAATCGCCGCCGGGGCGGTGCTGGCGCAGTGAATTCCCATGGCCGATGACATCACGCAATCCAGCGGATCGCCGGAGAATTCCGAAACCTGACAGTACCCCCAGGATTCGACCGCCTGCAGCAGGTTCGACATACGGTCCTGCAGCAGCCGGAGATTATCGCGCGGCGCCCATGTGGCCAGCGTGATGCGAAGGCGCACGACGGGCTCTTTCCGGGCGAGGCGCTGAAGCCCTTCGAGAGAGAATTTGATCTGTTTGTTGACAGCGTTGGTAACGCCCAGAATCGTTGCAGCAAACGCACGGAGCGTTGAGGAATAAACGCCGCCGCCTTCAATCAGGAAAGAAATGCGGTAGGGAACTTTCGCTTCATGCAGGCGGTTCAGCAGCATCGGGAACGGTGACGGGTCCATCGGCGCCAGCGTCATATCAGCGCCACCCCAGACCTGGTCCCCGATACGGACAATAGATTCATTCAGCACATAACAATCCGCAAGGGATAGTTGCTGCTTCAGAGTAGGCCAGACGATGTCGGACATATCCGATTTAGACAGCGGGGCGCGCGGCGGAATCACATCGCCCGGAAGGCAGGCGCTCCATTTTTCATGCGCCTTGCTGGGATAAAGATTGTTTTTTATCGCGCGCAGCGCGTCATGAACCTGCATGACCTGCGCCTTAATACCAAGTTCATCCAGAGAGGACAGTACTGCCGCAACATAGGATTTATGACGCGTGCGCAGGGCATCCAGCGCCGCCAGCGGGTTTTGGGCATAGCCGGCCTTGATCCACTTTTTTTTGTGCGAATCAGCGGCAGCACGTTTAAGTTCGTTTTTTGTCAGAACGGAAGGGCGCGTCCAGAGAACATAATAACATTCCTCGTACGAGAGATAATGCGAGAGGTGACGCACGCGTTCTTCAAAAATATCGCGGACATCAAGTTCGATGGATTCCGCTGTAAGACGCGACGGGCGCAGAATATCTTCCAGATGCTTCGTGATGCGGTTCGGGTCCCGTACAAAATAAATCTGCATGGCATGACCCTGACGGTCAAACCGTGAGCCGATCTTGATGGTCGAGCCTTCCACCAGGAAATTATATTCTTCCTCTCCGATAATCTGTCGCGAACCGTCGACCTTTATATAGGTCACAAGCGACCCATCCGCCGAGGCCAGTGTAATTTCGTCATCCGCCGTTTCAAGACGAACGAAATTTTCCAGCGCATATTTTGATGCGGTCTGAAAAGGCGCAAGTATTTTATCCAATAGACGCATTGACGGGATCGGGGCTCTTAATAGAAATATTACCGGGTAAAGGGTATTATACTATGTTCTGATAATATAGAGGAAATTTGCCCTGAACGGTTTCTTTGGGCATAAGTTTTATCGTTTTGGAAAATCGATCAGGCGGCCGATTTCATTTTTGCATAAACCGTTTTCCACTGCGCCGG
>JBDHTU010000024.1:0-14315 GCA_039808805.1 Micavibrio sp. | reverse complement strand
ATAAACTTATGGGCGCATATTGTCAAGAAATTCTTGAGGCTTAACCTTTCGAAGGTTGCTTAACGATCCAGCCTTTCAAACTTGGCGTAGGAAAGCTTCAGGATCGTATAGGCCATGTTGATGGATTTGAGAAGGTCTTCGGCTTTTTTGTCGCCGGGGTTGAGGTCCGGATGATGTTTCTTGGCCAGTTCCTTGTACCGCGTCTTGATCCCGGCGAGGGTGACGGGCGGTTCCAGCCCCATGATGGACAGGGCTTCGAACTCCGGCGTGTTGGGGTTGTTTGCCGCTGTCTTCTGGCGGAAATCATCCTTGGGCGGTTCCTGGTCTGTAAAGTGATAGGTCTGCCATGCCGCGCGTTTGAGCGCTTCCGTCGCCGCGCCGTCCACATCGTACCGCCAGGTGGGGCGGTCGCCGTAAAGGGAGCGCAGGATCTGGTCTTCTACCTCGTCCGCGTTCATGCCGGAAAAGAAGTCCCAGGCGGCGTTGTAATCTTTCACATGGTCGAAACAAAACCAGTAATGATCGGACAAAGAGCGGTCTTTCGGGGCCCTGTGCTCTCCATGCCCGGTACAGCCCGGCATGTCGCAAGTCTTTGCGCGGGTTTTCTTTTTTGCCTCCGCATATTCCGGAGAATTGGGTTTCAACTGTATTCTTGGCATCGTTTTATCATTATGCGGTTTTGGCCATGGCCTTACAAGCTTTTCACGGGGCCCGCTTTACAAGCGGGCGGCATGGTGGTTTAAGATGGCGCATGACCCAGGGCATGCAAGAGCGGATCGCCGGAAAACTGGCACAAGGCTTGCAACCCCTTGAACTGAAGGTCGTGAATGACAGCGCCCGCCATGCGGGCCATGCCGGGGACAACGGAACCGGCGAAAGTCATTTTAACGTCTTCGTGGTGTCGATGCGTTTTCACGGAGTGAACAGGATAGGGCGGCAGCGGCTGGTCTACGACCTGTTGAAAGAAGAGCTGGAGCAAGGGCTCCATGCGCTTTCCGTAAAAGCTTTGGCGCCGGATGAATACGATGGGGTGCAGTGATACACCTATAGGTTGATATATGTTCTCATTTGTATATCATAAGTATTGCTGAATCTGGTCTAACAGGGGAAAAGAAAAATGACGAATTCGCAAAATGACAACTTGATGGAAGGCGGGAGTACGCTGGTATCGCGCAATATTACGGTCAACGGGCGCAGGACTTCCGTCCGGCTGGAGCCGGAAATGTGGCGCGCTCTCAAAGAAATCTCCGCCCGGGAAAACTGCTCTATCCATGAGTTGTGCTCCCTCGTTGCATTCCGCAAAAACAAGCGGACATCGTTGACGGCGGCCATCCGCGTGTTCCTGATGCTGTATTTCCGCGCGGCTACCACCGAAGACGGCCATGGCCGCGCCGGGCATGGGTCGTTCGATTCCATGAAGCGCCGCGCCGGTTGGCATGAACGGATGCAGGGCGGAACCGCAGCCGTACCCGCGGCGGCACAGCCGAATCCCTATTTGCGTGTGCCGATGGGCAATGCGGCCTGACGATCAATCGAACGGATAAAGGAAAGGCCGCTTCACGCGGCCTTTTTTGCGGGTGGGTTTAAACGTAGCGAAGAACGCGGCCTGTCTCGTGGCTGCGTTCCAGCCTGTTGAGAACGATATTCATGGTATAGCCGCCTGCGACGATCAGCAGGAAGCACCCGAAAAACGTCACCGGTTCCGGCAGGCCGAACAGCGACAGGAACTTAAGTGTCGCAAAAAGAAAAATTGAGTGCGAGCAGAACAGCCGGAAAGCAAGGCGTGAAGGTGGACGCTTTCTGAACGATTCCCACAATGCCACGGAAAGCGAGAACAAAAGAAGCGAAACAATAAACCGGATCGCCAACCCAAGATACATCAGGCCGATCTGTTCCCAACTGGCTGTGACACCCGTATTATAGCAGTAGTATAAAATAGGCGTGGTCACAGCAGAGGCCACAATCAGGCTTGTCAGTATTGTCGTGCTAGAGAGGGCTGATAAAAATTTTTCGTTAAAAATCTTTGGGATGGTTCGATACAGAGCCACGCCCACAAAGAAATAAAAAGTGAGATCAATGCGGGGCAGAATAGATAAGGCGTTGTCTCCCAGCCAATAAGAGGATTTTCCAAGCACACTAAAAACAAAGGCGCAGGCGAAGCCAATGAAAACCATTGTGCGCGGTGAATCCGAGAAGGGGCGAAAGACCAGAAGAAACATCGTGATGATGATGAACAGGTCGATTAGGTAATGCAAGGCCGTGTTCAAAGGCCATTTGATCAGAACCGCATCACGGAGATAATGTGCCAGATACTCTTCGGCGGCCGCGCCGTCTGCCAAGATTAGTTTCGGCGTTATAAAAACAGCGAGTGCAATGAAATTCCAGAGGTAATACGGCGTGAGTAGTGTTCCGGCCTTTTTCTTCAGCATCGCGGTGACGCCGCGTCCGCCATCAAGGCTTTTCATCAAAAGCCACGCGCTGACAATGCTGAGCGCGGGAGAGGCGACGCGCCCGATGCCGTATTGCATGAACAGGATCAGTTTGTCGCTCCACCCCAGATCCAGGATGCCCGAAAGATAGGATTGCGGCCCGCTGTCAACGGACAGGGACGGGTAGGCATACGGTATATGGACGAAAATAACGCCGAGAATGGCGATCAGGCGGAAAATATCCAGGATGCTGGAATTTTTGGTATCGGACACAAAGTGAGACATTTAATCGACAAGTTTCTAATTGGCTGCAATGCACAATAGCGTGCAAAGTCAACCTGTGAAACCCCTGATGGTTCCTTTAGCCCGGGTTTTTCCCGGTAAATGTCATAATGAGGTTTAGCGGCCCATCGCGAGGAACTTCTTCGCGCGCGCTTTTTTCAGGGCGGGGCCGTCCCACGGGGTGAGGTCTTTCAGCGCGGCGCGGATTTGCACGGCGACGCTTTCAATCATTTCCTGCTTGTGGCGGTGCGCACCGCCGATCGGCTCGTTGATGATGCCGTCGATCAGCTTGTTTTCTTTCATATCTTCGGCCGTGAGTTTCAGCGCGGCGGCCGCTTCCGGCGCGTTCGCGGCGGAGCGCCAGAGGATGGACGCGCAGCCTTCGGGCGAGATAACGGAATAAATGGAATGCTCCAGCATGTAGATACGGTCTGCGGTGGCAATGGCAATCGCGCCGCCGGAACCGCCTTCGCCGATGACGACCGTGATGATCGGCACGGTCACATTCAGACAGGTTTCTATGGATTTTGCGATGGCTTCGGCCTGTCCGCGTTCTTCCGCGCCGCGGCCCGGATAGGCGCCGGCCGTGTCGACCAGCGTGATGATCGGGATCTGGAAGTGGTCTGCCATCTGCATCAGGCGCTGCGCCTTGCGGTAGCCTTCAGGGCGCGCCATGCCGAAATTGTGCTTGAGGCGCGTTTCCGTGTCGTGCCCGCGCTCATGCCCCATGATGATAACGGATTGTCCGTTGAAACGGCCGAGGCCGCCTATGAGGGCCTGGTCTTCGGCGAAATTGCGATCACCGGCCAATGGCGTGAAATCTTCGATCATGCCCGCAACGTAGTCGAGGAAGTGCGGGCGGTTCTGGTGGCGCGCGACCTGAACTTTCTGCGCGGGTGTCAGCTTGGCATAGGTGGTGTGCAGGAGTTTCGACACCTTCGCCTGCATGCGGGACACTTCGTCCGTGACGCTCAGCGATGCATCGCTGCCCATGTTGCGAAGTTCGGCGATTTTGCCTTCCAATTCCAGGATTGGTTTTTCGAATTCAAGCTGGCTCATGTGAATGATCTAATATTGGCTCAAGCGCGTATTGGTATCAAAAGATAAAGGCAGGCGCAATCACGGCCTGCCTTTTTCATATCCACTATACTCGATTAACGGGAACCCGTTTTCTTGGCGAGGGGATGTTTTTCCTCAACGGTCTTTTTCAGGCCGCCGCCAACGATGTGGGTGTAGATCTGCGTCGTCGCGATGTCGGCGTGGCCGAGCATTTTCTGGACCGAGCGCAGGTCCGCGCCGCGGGACAGGAGGTGCGTTGCGAAGGCGTGGCGCAGGATGTGCGGCGATACGCGCTCTTCATCCAGGTCTGCCGCGCGGGCGAGGTCTTTCAGAAGCTGTGCGAAACGTTGACGCGTCAAGTGGCCGGATTCCGACGTGCGGGACGGGAACATCCATTTTTCCTGGGTGGAGCGGTTTTCCGGGCCGATAAACTGCGCGCGAACGGCAAGGTAGTCCTTGATCGCTTTTTGCGCGGGGTCGGACAGGGGCACCATGCGCTCACGTCCGCCTTTGCCGTCCACCATCAGGAACTGCGACTCTTCGCCGACGGCGGAGAGGGGCAGGCCGACGAGTTCGGACACGCGAAGGCCCGTGGCATACAGCATTTCGAGCAGGCAGACGAGGCGAACGGAGTCCGCGCCGCCCTGGGCTGCCGCCGCTTTGATCAGCGTGGACACTTCGGATTCAGACAGCGTCTTCGGCAGGGTGCGGCCTTGTTTCGGGCTTTCGATCGTGGAGGTTGGGTCATCCTTGCGGATATTTTCGGAGACGAGGTAGCGGTAGAACTGGCGCAGGGCGGACAGGCGGCGCGCAACGGTGCGTACGGCGATCTGCGATTTGTTTTTACCTTTGACGTGGGTCTTGTTGGAGAGGTGATCCAGATAGGCCTTGATGTCTGCCGTGGTGGCGGTGTCGACATCGCTCTTGCGCTCGGCGCGGAGGTACAGCGAAACATCCGCAAGGTCGCGCCAATAGGCGTGACGCGTGTTCATTGCTGCGCCGCGTTCTGCGGTGAGCATATCGAGAAACGCATCGATCGACCCGTGCAGAGTGGGTTTCGGTAATTTCGGTCGGCCTGGACGTGCCATAATAATTCTCTCCTAATATTTGTTAAGGATGCTGGCGGCGGTTTCTGATCCCATCAGCTTCGCATCCTCGATAAGTCCCACGTTCAACATCCTGTCGAGTGCCGTAAGAACCGTTACGGAATACATATTATCCGGTTCTGCGGCAAGACTGTTCAAGACGGCGAGTATGGTTATCCCTAATTGTTTTTCGCCGGGTGTCTTATCTCTGGTCCCTTTTTTGTTATCGGAAGGCATTACATAATTGTCTTCCGAAGTCAAGTCAGAATGTTTTTCATAAACGTTGAGGGGATCGTTAAGGATTTCGGCCTGTTTGTCAAGAGTTTCAAGGATAGCAATAATTTGGGCGGCATCCTTTTCTTTCATTTTTTCCAGCGCCCCGTAAAAATCGGCGGCGGCGACCTTGGTTTCCGTGGTCGGCGTTAACGATTCGAAGGCTTGTAAATATATGTAAAGTATGGGCTTTTCAGGTGCGGCTTTTTGCGCTGCATCAAGCCAGAACTGGGGCAGGGTCCGTCCGCCCGCGAGGAATACGCCGAGCGCCTTTGTCAGGGTTCCTGTGGATAAGTCCTTCGGCGTCGCGTCGGCCAGCAGGTCTCCATAATAAAGATTCAGGTCGGCAAGGTTGCCGGGGCCGCTCAGCGCCGATTCGATCAGCGGCCACTGTCCATCCTTATCCTTGTTCATATCCTTGGCTTTTTTCCACACCGGGTCCTTGGCGATGGAGGCGATGTACCAGGTCAGGCCCCGGGCGCCGGTTTCGCTCTTGATCATGGCGAGGGCGCTTTCAGGGAGGTTTTTGTCCATCAGGTACAGGGCCAGCAGGTTGGAGGGCGTCTTGGCGAGGATTTGCGGCGTCATCCCGTCATAGCGGATTTTGCCGTTGGCCAGCACCAGCGCGCGCTGCATCGCCGTCATACGGGCCAGCGCCTGCGGATTGGCGGCGGAAACGCTATAGGATGCTTCGTTGTAAACGGCCTGGAGGATGGAGTCGTCCGGGAACTGGGGTTTTTTCGCGGTGCCGAGCGTCGGGCCGCAGGCCTTGTCCAGCACTTCGAAGAAACGGTCCTGTGGATACTTGGCGCTGAACACTTTTTCTTCAAGGCAGGCGGTTGCCAGGTCATTCTTCATGGCCAGCAAAAGCATGCCGAGCTGAGCGATGGAAACGTCATAGGGGTTTTCCGCGCGCTGGGTGTAGAGCAGCCACGCATCGTCATACAGCCCCATATCCATGAGCTTGTTGATACGCTGGATCAGCATGTCCTTGCCGCGCAGCGGGCCGATATCGTCGATCATCAGTGACGTGTCGGCGCGGGTCAGCAGCAGCCTGCGCTGAAGCGAGAGCGCCGCGCGCAAATCGAACCGGGAAGGGAGTTTTTGTAAGGATTCTTCGATTTCCGAACGTTTCTGGCCGCGCCACAGGCTTTTCTCCAGCGCGCCCTGTTTGGCGCTGGACAGCACGCCCGTGGATTCGACGGAGACCCAGTCCACCTTGGGTTTGACGATCTTTTCTCCGTCCGCGGCTTTTTTTACGGGAGCGTCGCTTTCATCCTGTGCTGTCGGTGCGTCATCCGTACCCGCCGCCTGCTTCGTTTCTTCTTCGTCGGCGCTGGCGCTGCTTTGGGCGGCGCGGACGTCGCCCATCAACGGGTCTTCCGCGGCGCGCGCGGTCATGGGCCAAAGCATCAGGGCGATCAGCAGGAAACGCATATTCTTGTCCTTGAAAGGCAGGATTACTGGGCCGTGCCGACGGGCACGTTGACGATGATTTCCTGCTGGCGCACCGGAACGTCCGTCAGGGCCAGCCACGCGAAGGCGCCGCCGAAAATCAGGACGAAAGCAAGCAGGAGGAATTTGAAGAAACCGAATCTCATGGCGTTATTTTCCGAAAGGGGTGGTTGGGATGCGAAAACCTTAAAAGAGCGGGGGCGCAATTGCAATTGAACATTTCAAGATATTCATGGCATAAACTCAGGCGATGAACGGGGATGTGGAAAACATACGCAAGTCCTTGAAAAAGCCGGTTGTGATGATCGGCCTGATGGGGGCGGGCAAAACCAAGATCGGCGGCATGCTGGGGCAGGCGCTGGGCGTTCCGTTCGTCGATGCGGATCAGGAGATAGAAGCCGCCGCCGGCTGTTCCATCGCCGATATTTTCGAACAATACGGGGAACCTGCGTTCCGGGATCTCGAACGCAAGGTGATCTCGCGCCTGCTGTCGGATGATATTCGCATCGTCGCCACGGGCGGCGGGGCGGTGATGAACGCGCAGACGGCGGAGTTGATCTGGTCGGCCAGCATCGCAGTCTGGCTGAAAGCGGACCTGGATACGCTGGTAGAGCGGACATCCCATAGCGGAAAGCGGCCTCTGCTGCTGCGTGGCGATCCGCGGACGATCCTCGCGGACCTGATGGAAAAACGCCACCCTGTTTATGCGGGTGCGCCCGTCACCGTAACGAGCGAGGACGGCGCGCCGGAGGCGACGCTGGAAAAAACCCTCAACGCGCTTGCGAACTATCTCGCGGCAAAGGAATAATGCCCCTCATGACCACGCTGACCGTAGATCTTGGCGAACGATCCTATCCCATCCATATCGGCGCGGGGATTCTGGAGCGCGCGGCTGAACTCGTGCCGTTCGATCTCACGGGCCGCAAGATTTTTATCCTCTATGACCGCAATGTCGAATTGCATGTGCGCCGCTTGATGTCCGCGCTGCCCTCTGCACCTGTGCTCAAGGCGCTTGATGGCGGGGAGCAGGCAAAATCCTACGCGCGGCTGGAGGCTGTGCTCGACTGGCTTTTGGAAAACCACGCGGACCGGAAATCTGTTTTGTTTGTGGTCGGCGGCGGCGTGCTGGGCGATCTCGGCGGTTTCGCGGCCTCTATTATCCTGCGCGGTATTTCCTTCGTGCAGGTGCCGACGACATTGCTGGCGCAGGTAGACTCTTCCGTCGGCGGCAAGACCGGCATCAACACCGCGCAGGGAAAGAATCTTGTCGGCTCGTTCTATCAACCCGCCGCTGTCCTTTGTGATACGGACACGCTGAAAACCTTGCCGCCGCGCGAATTAAAAGCGGGTTATGCGGAGATCGTCAAATACGGTCTTCTGGGCAGCCGCGAATTTTATGACTGGCTGGAAGGAAGCGGTCAGGCCGTTCTCAGTCTCTCGGAAAAGGAATTGACCCACGCCATCGAAACATCCTGCCGTATGAAGGCGGAGATCGTCGGCACGGATGAGCGGGAGCAGCAGGGAGGTCGCCGCGCTCTGCTCAACTTAGGGCACACCTTCGCGCACGCGCTCGAAGCCGCCGCCGGGTATGACGGTCGCCTGCTGCATGGGGAGGCTGTGAGCATCGGCATGGTGCTGGCGTTCCGCCTGTGCGCGCGCATGGGTGTGTGTGCCGGGCAGGATGCCGTGCGCATGGAAAAACACCTTGCCGCGTTGGGCCTGAAAACGGAGATCGCGCAAATCAGCCCGATGCTTCCGCAGGACGCTGAAGATATCGCCGGCCTGATGTATCACGACAAAAAAGCATCCGGCGGGAAAATCGGCTTTATCCTCGTCCGCGAAATCGGCGCGGCCTATCAATCCGCGGATGTCGATATGAAAGACGTTATTGCCGTTATCGCGCAGTCTCTTTCTGCTTCCGCATAACATAAATTATAGCGGCGCAATGTATGGCGTGCGCACCGCCCGAACCATTTCCGCCTGTTTGTTCGCCGGCAGGCTTGCCGCCGCCCGCCTGTATCATGTAAAAATAAAGCGAAAGCCCGGTATTGGGGAACGCGCCGCGATCCCCGGACATTGGTATACTGGGTAAACAGGCGCTTTTGACAGGCAGGTTTTACGATGAAACACCTTATCCTTATGACTATCTTTATGCTCGGCATGCCCTCCCTGGCGATGGCCGAGTCCGTAAAACGCTCTCCGGGCACCACGGTGCGCGAATTGCCCGGTAACGCCTATATCGTCGAAGGCAACGGCAATGACACGATTCGCATCGATGGCGGCGAAAGCATTCTATACCGCAGCCTGTTTGGCCGATATCCCGATCGGAGCACCTATCGCGGCGCGCCGCAATCCGATGTAAACCAGATCTGCGGTGGGACAAGAACGGTGTCCGACCGGAACCGCTGCATCAAGGATTATATGGACGAGCGTGAAAAACTCATGAAAAAATACAACAATTAATCTTTGAAGATGTGAAGCGTTGCATATTGCAGCAGCATGATCGTTTTGGCGTCCAGGATTTCCCCGCGCGCCATCATGTTCACCGCTTCTCCAAACGAAACTTCCAGAACATCGATATCTTCGCCTTCTTCTTCCTGTCCGCCGCCGTTGCCGATTTTGTCCGCTGGTGAATAGGCGCCCGTAAAGAAATGCAGCTTTTCGGTGACCGATCCGGGGCTCATGTAGGATTCGAAAATCTTCGTGACATCGCGTACGCGGTATCCGGTTTCTTCTTCCGTCTCTGCACGGATGCGGTCTTCCGGCGCGGCGTTGTCCAGCAGGCCCGCCGGCGCTTCTATCAACAGGTCTTCATACCCGTCATGAAACATGGGGAACCGGAATTGCCGGGTGAGGATGACGGTGCGGCGGGCCGGATCGTAAAGCAGGATCGTTGCGCCGTGGCCGCGGTCATACACCTCCCGGCTTTGCCGTTGCCACGTTCCGTCCTTGCGGCGATAGGAAAAGGTTGCCTTTTTCAGGATGTACCAGTTGTCGGAGAGAATTTTTGTCTCTTCGACCCGGACACGGTCCTTGATGCTCATGCGCCTATGCCGCGCCGTGGCAATGCTTGTACTTCTTGCCGGAGCCGCAGGGGCACGGCGCGTTGCGCGGCGTGTTCGCCCATGTCGTCGGGTCCCGCTGATCGAATGCGGCCTTGCGCATCGGCATCACATTGCCCGGCGCGCGCGCGGCGGCGGCGCCGTTTTCCGCGAAGGCGGGATCGGTGCGTCCTTCCTGCAACTTTTTCTGCGCTTCCATCATCTCCTGCTGCTGTTTCTGTATGGCGGCGAGGACTTCGGGGCTGACGCTGATCTCGACATAGCTGATGGTTTGCGTCACGGATTCACGCAGGTTGTTCATCATGCCTCCGAACATGGCGAACGCCTCGGCCTTGTATTCGTTCAGCGGGTCGCGCTGTCCGAAGGCGCGCAGGTTGATCCCCTGGCGCAGGTGGTCGAGGTTCAGCAAGTGTTCCTTCCAGTGCTGGTCCAGCAGCTGGAGCAGGAAATTCTTCGTCATGCGCCGGAACGTTTCCTTGCCAGCGACATGCAGCTTCGCCTCCAGCAATTCGTCGGCGGCCTTTTCAAGGCGCTGCCGAATCATTTCCTGGTCGATGTCTTCTTCCTTCACCCATTCCCTGATGGGGAGGTGGAGGTTGAGGATGCGTCCGGCCTCGTGCTCAAGCGTTTCCGAATCCCATTGTTCGGCATACGCGCCTTGCGCGCAGGTGCGTCCGATAAGGTCTGCCAGAACATCATTGCGCATTTCGACGATCAGGTCATCGAGGTCTTCGTCGGCATCCATGATTTCGCGGCGCTGTTCGTAGACAACCTTGCGCTGGTCGTTCATGACGTTGTCGAACTTCAGAAGGTTTTTACGGATTTCAAAGTTCTGCTGCTCCACGCGGGCCTGCGCGCGCTCCAGGGCTTTCGACAGCCACGGGTGGGTCAGGGCTTCGCCGTCTTTCAGACCCATGTTTGATTTCAGGAGCATTTCCATCTTGTCGCTGGCGAAAATGCGCATCAGATCGTCTTCGACGGACAGGAAGAAGATGGACGCGCCGGGGTCGCCCTGGCGGCCCGAACGACCGCGAAGCTGGTTGTCGATGCGGCGGGATTCGTGGCGTTCCGTGCCGATGACGTAAAGCCCGCCCGCGTCTTTGACGATCTGCTGGTCGCGCTCGACCTCCGCCTTGATGCGGTTGGCGATGTGCGCCTTTTCTTCATCGCCCATCTCCGGCGTGATCGCCTGTTCGATCAACATGTCGGCGTTCCCGCCGAGTTTAATGTCGGTTCCGCGGCCTGCCATGTTGGTCGCGATGGTCACCGCGCCGGGTCGTCCCGCCTGCGCGACGATCTGCGCTTCCTGTTCGTGATAGCGGGCGTTCAGGACGTTGTGCTTCACTTTACGTTTCTTCAAAAGCTCGGACAGCAGTTCCGATTTTTCGATGGAGACGGTGCCGACGAGGACGGGCTGCTGCCGCTCGCTGCAACTCTGAATCAGATCGACGATCGCCTCATATTTGTCCGCGATGGATTTATAGATTTCATCGTCGCCGTCCTTGCGCGCGACGGGCACGTTGGTCGGGATGTCGATCACGCCAAGATTGTAGATTTCCGCGAATTCCGCCTGTTCGGTCAGCGCGGTCCCCGTCATGCCCGCCAGTTTCGGGTACATGCGGAAGTAATTCTGGAAGGTGATGGAGGCCAGCGTCTGGTTCTCGTTCTGGATCTTGACCTTTTCCTTGGCTTCCAATGCCTGGTGCAGCCCTTCGGAATAGCGGCGGCCTTCCATCATGCGGCCGGTGAATTCGTCGATGATGATGACCTTGCCGTCCTTGACGATGTAATCCGTGTCGCGGGCGAACAGCTTGTGCGCGCGCAGCGCCTGATTAACGTGGTGGACAAGCGCGATGTTGACCGCGTCATACAGATTGCCCGCTTCCATGATTCCTTTTTCACGGAGCAGTTCCTCCACGCGTTCATTCCCGCTTTCGGAGAGCGAGACCGCGCGGGTCTTTTCGTCCTTCTCATAGTCCTCGGGGCTGAGGAGGGGGATGATCTGGTCCACCTTGTTGTACATCTCCGTCGAACCTTCGGAGGGGCCGGAGATGATGAGCGGCGTGCGCGCTTCGTCGATCAGGATGGAGTCGACTTCGTCCACGATGGCGAAGTTGAACGGCCGCTGTACCATCTGGTCGAGACGGAATTTCATGTTGTCGCGAAGATAGTCGAACCCGAATTCGTTGTTCGTCCCGTATGTGATGTCGGATCCGTAGGCGTCCTTGCGTTCCTGATCCGAAAGGTTGGCGGTGATCACGCCGACGGACAGGCCGAGGAAGTTGTAAATCTGGCCCATCCATGCGCTGTCGCGCTTGGCGAGGTAGTCGTTGACCGTTACGACATGCACGCCTTTTTGTGCGATGGCATTCAGGTACACGGGCATCGTGGCCATCAGGGTCTTGCCTTCGCCCGTGCGCATCTCCGCAATCTTGCCTTCGTGCAGGACCATACCGCCGATCAACTGAACGTCGAACGGGCGCATGCCCAGAACGCGCTTGGCCGCTTCGCGCACGGTGGCGAACGCTTCGGGGAGGAGGTCGTCCAGTTTTTCGCCGCTTTCAATGCGCGCGCGGAATTCACCCGTCTTGGCTTTGAGCGCGTCATCGCTTAAGCCCGCGAATTGCGGCTCCAGCGCGTTGATGGGCGCAACCTTACCCTGCAGGCGTTTCAGGGCCCGCTCATTGGAGGAGCCGAACAGTTTCAGGGCGAGGTTCAAAAGCATTGGGAATCCTTGAATATACAAAAGTCCAACTCATATAAGCCCACAACGGCCAACCGTCAATAAACGGGGAGGCATCATTCCCCGCATGAATTGTGGCGTGGCTGCCTTGGGACCGATGCATGACACCCTGTTTTTTCGGTTGCCCTTTGACCGCACCTATGCACAATGACTGACACCAAAGAAACAGCCCGTTTTCGGGCCTCAAAGGAATAAATATTATGTCTGACAAGCAATCGAACGCACCCATTATCATCGGCGTGATCGCGCTTCTGGCCATTCTTGGCGGCGCAGCCTTCTATTTTTCAAAGAATATGACAAAAGAATATCCGGCCGTTACCGCGGCTTCTACCCAGGTCGGCACGGATGAAACCGCCGCCGCCGATGCGCCCCCCGCCGGAACGGCTGCAGATGGCGAACCCGCCGCCAGCGCTGAGGAAATTTCCGAAGCCGAAGAGATCAATGGCGGTGAATTCAATGGTGTTAAGGTGGAAAGGGGCAATCCCGTCGTCGCAAGAGTCAATGGCAAGGATATCAGCCGCGTCGATGTCTATCGTCTGATTAAGGTGATGCCGGACCAATTGAAGCAATTGCCGCCCACCGCTGTTTATCCGCTGGCGCTGGAACAGGTCATCAATACCACGATTGTTGATTTAAAAGCGCAGAAAGCAGGCCTTGAAAACGATCCGGAAGTCCTGGCCCAGCTGAGCATGGCAAAGCAGCAGATTATCCGCGCCCAGTACATTGAAAGAGAACTGGACAAGGAAATTTCTGACTCCGACCTGCGCAAGAAATACAATGAAACCATCGGCAAAACGCCCGCCGTGGAAGAAATTAAAGCCTCGCACATCCTGGTCGAAAGCGAAGCCAAGGCAAAAGACCTGATCGCCAAACTGAAAGAAGGCGGTGATTTCGGCAAGCTGGCGGCGGAGAATTCGTCCGACCCGGGCAACAAGGACAAGGGCGGCGATCTCGGCTGGTTCGCGAAGCAGGATATGGTGCCGGAATTCGCCGATGCCGCGTTCAAAATCTCCAAGGGCGGCATTTCCGACGCCCCGGTGAAAACCCAGTTCGGCTGGCACGTGATCAAGGTCGAAGACAAGCGCGAGCGTCCGAAGCCTTCCTTCGAAGAAACGAAAGAAATGCTGCTGGTTGAGGCACGCCGCGAGAAACTCGAAGGCCTGCTCGAAGACTGGAAGAAAACCGCGAAAGTGGAAAAGTTCGACATCAACGGCAAGCCGATTGCGGAACAACCCGAAGTGGCTCCGGCTGCGGGTGACCAATCCGCTCCGGCGCCCGAAGCGGCGCCTGCCGCTGCTGAATAAGGCATTCTCGTGAACTGTCTCGAAGCTTTGGAAAAGCCCCGGCCGGAAACCCCGCCGGGGCTTCCCCTTTTGCTGGTCGCTGCCGCAGCGCTGATCGACAAGGATGGCCGCGTGCTGGTGGCGCAACGCCCGGAAGGCAAGCCGATGGCGGGCCTGTGGGAATTTCCCGGTGGGAAGGTAAAGGACGGCGAAACTCCTGAATTCGCCCTGTGCCGGGAGATTGAGGAAGAACTCGGTATCGAGGTGCGCGAATGTTGCTTCACGCCCATCGCTTTCGCCTCTCATTCTTATGAAAGCTTTCATCTCGTCATGCCGCTTTACGTCTGCCGCATGTGGCGCGGGATTGTGAGTCCGCGCGAAGGGCAGCAGGTAAAATGGATGAAGATCAACGAGCTTTACGGGCTGCAAATGCCGGATGCGGATGTGCCGCTCATCGCGCAGTTGATGGAACGGCTATAGATGATTCCGTCCGCTTATCAATTGCGGTCTTTTTATAAAACGCTCGGCGGGCGCATTATCCGCCGCCTTATCCGCGAACGCGTGGCGAAGATGTGGCCGGATGTACACGGCTTGCGGATTCTCGGTGCGGGCTATGCGGTATCCTTCCTGCGCGGGTCCGAGGA
>JBDHTU010000023.1:0-15725 GCA_039808805.1 Micavibrio sp. | reverse complement strand
CTCGGCTGCCCCGCCGTGATCCAGCGGACGGAGGCGGTGGTCTATCCCGATGACCGCTGGCTGGGCCGCGTTATCAACGCGCTGGGCGAACCGGTGGACGGCAAAGGCCCATTGATGCAGGGCGCGCATCCCATTCCGCTCAAGAACAAGGCGCCGCCCGCGCATGCGCGCCAGCGCGTCGGGGGCAAGCTCGATCTCGGCGTGCGCGCCATCAACACGTTTCTTTCCACCGTGCATGGGCAGCGGATGGGGATTTTTTCCGGCTCAGGCGTCGGGAAATCCGTCACGCTTTCCATGATGGCGCGGTATACGGAGGCCGACATCGCCGTGATCGGCCTTGTCGGCGAACGCGGCCGCGAGGTGCAGGAGTTCCTGGAAGACGATCTGGGGCCGGAGGGCCTCGCCCGGTCGGTCGTCATCGTCGCCACGGGGGACGAACCCGCGCTGATGCGCAGGCAGGCCGCGTATATGACGCTCGCCGTCGCCGAATATTTCCGCGCGCAGGGGCGCGAAGTTTTGTGCCTGATCGATTCCGTCACGCGGTTTGCGATGGCGCAGCGGGAGATTGGTTTGAGCGCGGGGGAACCGCCGACCAGCAAAGGCTATCCGCCGACGACATTCGGTGAACTTGCAAGGTTGCTGGAACGTGCAGGTCCCGGCGTCGCAGGCGAGGGCTCCATCACCGGGCTGTTCACCGTGCTGGTCGAAGGCGACGACACGAACGAGCCGATTTCGGACGCCGTGCGCGGGATCGTCGACGGGCATATCGTGATGGAGCGCGCCATCGCTTCCCGCGGGCGATACCCGGCCATCAACGTCCTCAAATCCGTATCCCGCGCCATGCCGCGCTGCCTCACCAATGAGCAGATCATTATCGTCACCAAGGCAAAGCAGTTGATCTCCCGCTATGAGGACATGGCCGAACTGATTCGCCTCGGCGCGTACCGCAAGGGGACGGACCGCGAGGTGGACGAAGCCATAGCGCGCTATCCGGCGATGGAAGACTTCCTGAAGCAGGGCAAGGAGGAATCGAACACAATCGATGAATCCTTCGCGCGCCTTGCGAACATTCTTGGCCTGCCCTATGTCGGTGAGGCGCCCGCACCGCCGCCGGACGCGCCGAAGGCATATCCCGTTCCGCCGAGGAAAAAGATATGATCTCGCGCCTGCCGTCATCCCCGCGATCTGCCGCAGGCAGATATCAACGGCGGGGATCCATGGTGACAGCCGCGAAGCGGCTGACCTTTCAGGATCCCGTTCGTGCGTATTTTTGCTGCCGCGAAAATGCCAACGGGATGACGACGGAGTAGCCCCATGGCCAATCTTAAGTCTCTCATAAAACTGCGCCGCCACAATGTCGATGAAAAGCAGAAAGCGCTTGGCGAACTTTACCGCCAGGTGGAAATGATCGAGCAGAACAAACAGATCCTGATCGAACGCCTGCAGGAAGAGCGCGCGGTGCTCGACAAAAACGGCACGTTGGAAATGTATGCTTACTTTGGCCGGTTTTCACAGAACATCCAGCGCTCCCTGGAACGCATGAACATTGAAAAGCAAAAGATCGAGGCGCGCATCACCGTGGCGCAGGAAGATCTGCGCGAAGCGTTCGCGAATATGAAACGGGTGGAGATTGTACAGCGTGAGCGCGAAGCCGAGGAAAAAAAGGAACAGGACGCGAAAGAAGGGAGAGAAATGGATGAAATCGGCCTGGATGGTTTCCGTCGCCGTGCCGATGCGGAGGACGAATCTTAACCGCCTGGGGCGGCATGGGGTTTTCAAATTGTCTGGCCGTTTTCATCCCTTTGCGGTATATCTTGTTTCATGTTAATGCGTAATTCTTTTCCTGCCGATGACGCCGCCGCGCGTCTCCACCATACATTGCAGACAAAACTTGGCGCGGCCTATGCGGGATATGCGGCCTATGCGCTCGATCCTGAAAATCCGTCCGAAGCCTATGTCATGGACTTTCGCAACGCGGACAAGACTACTTATGCGCACCGCAGATTTACCGGCAATGCGCTTGAGGGGCGGCAGGTCGTTCTGGCATCCACCTCCCTCCCACCTGCAATCAGCAATCCCGGGGCGGCCATGATGATTCAAAGCGCCCAGGTGCCGGGACATATCTGTGTCAACCGCCGTGCCGATGCGCACAGCCCGCTGATCCTGCAGGCGGTGCTGAATTGCTATGCGGTTACAGGTTGGGACCGGGACGCGGCGACCGAAATTCTCAAAACACCGGATATCGTTTCCCGTTTTGAAACCGCCGCCGGCGCATGGCCGGAAACGGACGCCGCGCGTCATGCCAAAACGCCTTTGTCGCCTACGCATTATCTGGTCCATTACGATGTTTCCGGCTCCGAACGTATCCGCGCTGAAAGCGGGAGGGTCGCGCGCGATATGTTTACGCGGCTTGCCGATGACGCCGCCGCGCTCGCGCCGCGTTACGGTGGAGAATTCTTCCGGCCTGAAGGCGACGGCGGCTGGCTGGCGTTTCCGCTGCGTTTGCAAATGGCGTTCGATGCGGCGAGGGAAGCAAGAGATCAGAAAATTGCGCCGTTTGCCGCGGCGCTGGTTGAAAAATTCAAAGAAGGAAAGGCGTGCTTTGACGCGCTTCCCGATGTGCGGGCGTCTGCATTAAGGGTATACGCACAGCCCGGCTATCTGCATGCCATAGAAGCCGGGGGCCGTACCGATTATGACGGTGATGCATTTGCAAAAATCCGGCGTCTTCATGCCGTCCGAACCGCCCGAACGCCGCGGGTCGTTATCGCCGACATGCCGTCGCCGTTTATCTAAACGCTCGCGGCGACAACGTCCTCGCGGATGAGAACGCGCACCCATTGCTTAAGGTCGCCCTGGAATCCCAGTTCCCCATAGATGTTGCTGCCGTCCAGCGCATCGGCATAGGCTTTCTTCATCGCCTCCTGCATGGACTCGCTCACCGGCATTTGCGTGCGCACGATCAAATCCAGCCGCTGCCCGCGCACGATCCCGTCCAGTTGCACATCGCCCATGCGCGTGAGCGACAGGTCGAGAACGAAACGCGTGCCGTCTTCTCCCTGGTCGCGTTCGTCCTCCGCCGGTTCGCGCCGTACATGGAACAGGACTTTCGAAATTTCGTTCTGCCAGAGCATCGGGATCGGCAGGCTTTTCCATTCCGTCGGTGCGGCATCCGTGTTGGCGCTCAATGGCGCCGTCTCTGACGCAAGGCGGGAAACGATGTCCGCCTTGCCGAGCTTATGAAGCATCTCCAGCTTTTTCTCTCCCATCCATCCCTGCAATTCACCGGATTTCAGTGCAGCGGCAAACAAGAGGACCGACGGTCCGAAAGAACCAGGGTTGGCGGGCGAAGGGATGACGCGGCCCAAAATCTGCGCGGCCTGCGGCGTTGCCTGGTAAAAACTCTGGAACAACTCATCCATCACGGGCCAGAGGGATGCAGGCTGCATCAGCGGCAGAGGAATGCGCCATGCGGGCGGCATGGCGGGCGCGGTCTGCGGTTGCGGCATGATCGATGGCGACGGCGAAGCCGCGTTTTGCGCAGGAAAGGCCGTTTGCGCGGGAAAAAAGTTGGTATTCGACAAGGGAATGGGCCGGAGCGTTATTTGCGTTCCTGTCGGGGCGCTGGCGGGCGGCGTTTGCAGGACAAATCCCTGAACGGCGCCCGATGTATCGACAGGAATGGGCAGAACAGGCAGGCCCTGCGATGTAATTTGCGTCACGGTCACGGTTATCGAGGGTATGCTGACTGCGCCTTGCGCTGACACGGCTGTCTGGCCGGGCGTTGCCGGAAGGGTCATGGAGGATGCTGATTGCCCCGGTATTGTTGTAACCGGCGCCCCGTCCGATACCGGCATCGTCACGGCCTGCCCCGATGGAAGAACGAGGGACATCACCTTCGCCTGAAGCGGCATGACCATCACGGGCGGCAACGCTGTCTGCACCGGCGCGATCTGCGTTACCGGCGCCTGCAAACCGGGAAGGGGGATTGATGGCGGCAAGACAGTGCGCACCGCGTTGATGAGGGTGGAGATAATCGTGCCCGTCGCCTTGGCGTTCGCCGTTCGCGCGTTCGTAGCGGCACCGGGCTGCGCGGCCGTGTTCGGCGCCGGGGGGCCATCTTTTGTGCTTTCCGGCGGCAGGGGCGTTAGAGTTACGATCTGCCCGGGCGCGAGCGGCGGCAATTGCGGCAAAGGCATTGGCGCAGTCGTCTGTCCCAACACCGGCTGACCTGCGGCAGGTTGGCCGGCGACGGGCGGCGGTGTTGTCTGCGTCGGCGGGGCCGGGGTTTGCGGCTGTCCCGTTGCAGGCGGTGGCGCGGTTTGGGTTTGTGCCGGGCGCGGCGTGACATCCACGGTGTCTGCGGGCGGTTGGTTCGGTGCCGGTTGCGTCTGTGGTGGCGCGGGCTGCACCGGAGCCTGTCCTTGTGCAGGCGGTGTTTGTGGTGTCTGCGGTTGCGGCGATGGCTGCGGTTGCGCGGCGCCCTGCGTCGGGGTGCGCATCGTGGCATTGCGCGGCGGCGATCCGGGCGGGATATCGATCTCAATCTTCGCGCCCGGCTGCGGTTGGCGGCCGCGGATCATGATATCGACATCGCCTTCCGGCGTTTTGATGCGGGTGGAACCGTCGGCATTCTGGTGAACGACTTCGCCTTCCAGGCGCATGGCACGTGCCATGTTCTTTAGCCCGTCGGGAAGGGAGACGATCTGCACGACCTGCCCGGAAGGTCCAGCGGGCTTTGCCCCGCCAGGCGGGACGGGGGGGATGGACGTGCCGGGGGGCATGGGTTATCCGACCTTGCGGAGTTCGGCGGCGAGTTCGCGGGTGACGAAATCTGCGACCTTCTGCACATCCTCCGCCGCGTCCGCGTTGGGCGAGCGGATCAGGATCGGCGTCTGGTGGCGGATCGTATCCTTCACGCGGCTGTCATGACGGACCATCCCGGCAAGCGGAGGCGACAGGCGCAGGAAGTTTTCACAGGCTTTGAGCAATGTCTTATACGTGCGTTCGCCTTCAAACAGGCTGGACGCCTGGTTGACGACGATATTGATGTGTTTCGAAATCCCGGCGGCGCTGCCCAGCTTGATAAAGGCGTAGGCGTCGGTCAGGGACGTCGGCTCATCCGTCGTGACGATGAGAGTCTTGGTCGCGGTGGCGGAGAACATGCGCACCGTGCGGTCCACGCCCGCGCCGAGATCCATGATGACGACATCATAGGAATTAGCGACTTCGAGCAGTTGATCACGCAGCAGCGTAAGGCGTTGCGACGGCAAAGCGGACAGGGATGCCTGACCGGAACGGCCCGCGACGATATCGAACCCGCCTTCTTCGAAACGCTGGATCACTTTATCAAGGCCGAGGCGGCCGCGAATGACATCGTTCAAATCACGCTTGGGCATCAGGCCCAGTTGGACATCGACGTTGGCGAGGCCGAGATCGCCATCGAACAGCAGGACTTTTTTGCCTTGGCGCGCGAGCGCATGGGAGAGCGTTATTGAAAACCACGTCTTGCCGACGCCGCCCTTGCCGGAGGCCACGGCAATGATGTTCTTTCCCCGGCGGAAGACGGGGGAGGCGGGCTGTTCATCCAGTTTTCGGTCCAGTGTCATTTCAGCCATGGAGTCTACCCTGCTTTTCTGGCGTTGGCGAGCGCCGCGGCGTTTTCGCTCCGCGGCATCAACAATTGAGTGAGGCGCTTCGCCGAAACGGGGGCGAGCCCGTCGGCGACTTTTGCCGTGTTGGATACTTCTGCAAATCCCAGGCCACCATGATGGGCGGCGGAAAGAAGCGAGCCGAGGCGGCGGGCGACATCGACCCGGGTGGCGATCATCGACTTTGCCCCGACCATGGAAAAGACGCGGGCGATTTCGCCGCTTTCATCCGCGTCCATGCCGGCGGGAAGAGCGAGGACGGGGTCGCCATCCGCCGCATGCAGCAGCCGGGCCAGCATTTTGATCGATTCCGGATCGAACGGATTGACCCCGGCCGTGTCGATGATGACCTGATCCGCGCCTTTGAGCGCGGCAAGAACATCCCGCAACTCCTTGGGATGACCTGCTTTTTTCAAATCGATCTTCATCAGGCGGGTGAACGCCTCAAGCTGTTCCACGCCGCCCGCGCGGATCGTGTCCGTCGTCACGACGGCCACCCGCAGACCGGCCAGCGCACCGCGGGCCGCGATCTTGGCCGCCGCCAGCGTTTTGCCCGCGCCGGGCGGGCCGACCAGTATTAAAGGCCTGCCGTAAGATTTCTGCGGAAGTGGTTTGAATTCAAATAGATTTTGCAGGGCGGCAAAAAGTGCATTGCGCGATTCATTGAGCCCCATGACGTTGACCGCGGCGACGACCGCATCCAGCACTTCGTCCGGCGCGGCATGGCGGAGCATGACTTCGGTAATCTCTTCCACCACCGTGGCCTCGTCATCATCGTCGGCATATTGCCAGTCAGACGTGGAGATTTCATCGCGCGCATCGAGGCGGTCATCCAGCGGGCGGGGCATCGTCGCTTCGGTATCCTTGTCGATCGCGGCGGTGACGCGCACGGTCTTTCCGCCGTTTTCTTCGCGGGTGGACACGATGATGGCGTTTTCACCCAGCGTTTCGCGGATCATGGTCATGGCGTCTTTCATCGTGGGGGCCGTAAAGGATTTGAGCCGCATGAGAGGTTACTTCGAATCATAAGAATTATACGTATTGTTGTAAGAGTGTACCAGATGGCAACGACAGATCAAGTTTATGTCTATATGTATCCCGGATATCCTGTTTCAGCGCGTCCAAAAGACGGTGCGAGATCTTTTTGCCCAGAATAACGAGGCGTTTTTCCAGCCCGTCCAATAGTTCGTTCGCCGGATTTTTTGCTTTGAGCGCGGCATAAAGATTAACCATATGCAGATAGCGCCTTTGCGCGCAGAGCGCGCGCGTGAGGGCGCGGGCCGTGGCGGCGCGGCCCCCGTGTTTGAACGCGTTCCGGGCCGAGGCGGCCTTGCCGGATTTGGTGCGCGGCCCCGTGGATTTCGCCCATGGTTTCCATTTGCGGATGGCGGCGGCGTGTTTCGCGCGGCGTTCGGCGGACCACCCATGCTTCGCTCCTGCAGGGCTTTGCAGGGTGCTGCCGGATTTTTTCAAAGGCTGCATGCGGGTCTCCTTTCGCGGCCAAAAGGAGAAGCCTATCACAAATATGACTAAATTCCTATAAGATTATAGGTGCACGAATGCCGGGGCGGGTTCAGCCTTTGCAATAGCCAATTCTTTTTTCGGTTCTTTGGGCGGCTTACTTTCAAGCACTGCCCAGTTGCCTTCCAATGCTTCGTTCGCGCACCAGGCTTTGCTCAATGTGTTGGTTACTTCGGCTACGCAAGCCACTGCTGCGTATGTTGAGACCTGTGTAACGTTACTGCCGAGCAAGACTATGCTGCCCCCGCCAAGAGCGCCCCAAAAGACAACATCGCTTGCTATTTTGCTGGGTGCTTTGGTGATGGATTTGTTTAGATCCAACAATATGGACGCCTTTGGCATTGTCGGCGGTGTATCAGGCTGGGTGTCGAAATAATATCTCCCACCTTGCGATGTGCTTCTTATACGTGTGACAAGAGCCTGAGCCGCCAAATAGATACCGGCCGTTTTCAAAGTATCGTTTTTTGATTTATCGTCACCTGCCAAAGTGAAAGCAGCGACGAAACATGCGGCGGTTAGCATGCCTGCCTTTGTCTCAGCAGCGGCGAATGTTTTCTTTAATGTGCCTCCATGTGCAACATGCCCGACGTTATCGAGGTAGCGGGCGGGCGCGAAGAGATAGTTGTTCAACAATTGGCGGGCTGTCATGGCATATCCTTCATTTTTACAGGTGA
The DNA here is from genome assembly GCA_039808805.1 of Micavibrio sp. Taxonomy (GTDB): domain Bacteria; phylum Pseudomonadota; class Alphaproteobacteria; order Micavibrionales; family Micavibrionaceae; genus Micavibrio_A. The sequence continues at coordinate 7,879 of JBDHTU010000023.1, read as the reverse complement.
GGGAATATAGGCTGGATTATTAGTTATGTCAAATAAAATCTTGAACCGTTTCAAGCAGGCTGAAGCACGCCAAAACCATCATCCCGGCGGCGGGGCGAGGGCGGCGGCGGGGGCGTGTTGTGGGTTGTCGCCTCCCATTGGCCGGACAAAATCCGCCCCGCGCGGACATAGCGCGCGGCCTGTGACGTGGCGTAGGGCAGGACGATACAGGTGGCCGCGGTGAAAGAGCGCAGGAGCGAATTGCCCCCGATAGCAAAGGTCGTTGTCAGGAGAGGAATGCCGGAAAGGGCGTGAATCATCAGGTTTCCGGCCATATCATGATCCCGCCGCGCCATATCCGCAACGAAAGAGGGAATGGTGCGCGCGGCTTTGTTCGGGTCGACATAGAGCATCGGCAGCTCTTCGCCGGTGGAACGGTCGCGCTTCAGGCGGCTGTTGGAAATGGTGGTAAAGGCCAACGAAATACCCGTTCCAAGAAGCGTGGCGAAGGACGCCATGACGGAGTCTTCGCGGTTTCCGGCCATCGCGGCGTGGGCCGCGAAAGCTGAGCCCATGAGCGTGACGACCCGCGTATCGGGCCGGGAGATGAAATTCACGAAGGCGTTGCTGTGCGGGTCATCCCCGAAGCGGTTCATATAATCGTGCGGTGCGACGAACACATCGTTCAACAGGCGGGAGAAAAGTTTGCGCACGGCCATGTTTTTCGTTCCTATGATTGCAGCGCGAGAATGCGTTTTCCCAGGCTGTCTGACGGTTTTGCCATCGCGCAGGCCAGCGGGAGCGCGCTTTCATGCACGAGGAAGCTGAGCGGACCGCAGACGATGCCCGATACGTAGCCGATTTGATCCTTCGTGCATGCGGCGGCCTTGTAAAACGGGCGGGAGAGGAAATCGTCGCTGTTGATAGCATCGATGCCAGTGGGGCCGCGCGTGACGACAATCTTCGCGCCGATAGCGTCGGCGGCGTCCGCCCATGCGCCTTCGGCGGATTGAAGGGGGCTGATGCTCACTTCGCGGTTTTCACGGTAGCCTTTGAATTTATCCCAATAGACTTCCTGAAAATTTTCGTACGGGGTTTCGATCTGGTCGGGATGAAAGCGGTCAGGCGTGTAGTCGCGGGAGCGCCCGCCCCACACGCCGCAGACGATAAGCAGGTCTGCAGGCGGCGCAATCTTGTCTTCAAGCGCGGCTTTGAGAAAATCGCTGCGCACGGGCGCGAGCAGGTTGTAAAACTGAAAGGACGGGGCGGGATCTATGCCGATCCCCGCGCGGCCCAGAAGCGTAAAGGTCTGTTCGATCGTGCGGACGTCATCCCCGAACAGCGTATGTTTCGAATCGATCAGCGCGCCGACGACGGCGACGGAGCGGATCGGCGGCCGTGTATCCAACGCCGGAACCCAGCGGGCCAGCGCACGGTCACACGCCGCATCCTCGAAAGGCGGGTTGGTGGCGGGCCGGGCGTATTTCACGATATCTAAAGACATAGCAGTACTTTCTACGGATTGACCCTAGAAAGGAGATGGGGTTATGTCAATGATATTCGGGCGCCTAGCGTTCGTATTTGTCCCATGCGCTGCCATCCGTATCCGACATGGGCTGGTCTTTTTCCATGCGGTAATCGATGGTCGCCGCGCCGAGTTCCTGCATCATCCGTTCCCGCCTCGTCATCGGCATTTTGTGCTGGACCCAGACGCCATGAGGCAGGATGTACCCATCATAGGCGCAATCATATTGTTTGAGAATACGGGCGAGCGCTATGCCCACCAAGAATCCGGCAAGGTGGGCGATGTAATCTGTACCGCCCAGTGAATTGTCGATATAGATCGCTCCGACCAGGTCGAGGCACACCCAGATCAAAATGAGCAAAAAGGCCCGTATTTCGAATTGGATGACCATGAAAAATTTCATGGTCCAGAGTGTAACTTCGGCTTTTGGATACAACATGAAATACGCGCCGCATATGGCCATGATTGCGCCGCTGGCGCCGAGGCCCGGGATCGTTGCGTCTGCATTGTACAGCGCGCTGGCAAAGGATGTCGCCATGCCGGAGCAGATGTAGAACAGGATATACCGGATATGGCCGAACGCGTGTTCAATGTTGTCGCCAAAGACGTAGAGGACGAGCATGTTGCCGACGAGGTGCGCGACCCCGGCGTGCAAAAAGACGCAACTGACCAGTGTGATCCATTCCCCTCTTTTTTCCGTTGAAAACAATTCCGACGGGATCAGGGCATAGCGATGCAGGAACGCCGTCATGGACGAATCGTCCAGCAAGGCCATATACCAAAACACCAGAACGTTCAGCGCCATCAACCCATAGGTGGCATAAGGTACGGTATCGTGGGGATTGTGATCCTTTATCGGGATCATAAAGGTTTAATCCTTATCCGCAAACAACGTGCGCAGGACCATGTTGACGAGGCTGAGCACGATGGCGCCGAAGAACGCCGCCAGGAAGCCGGAGATGGCAAAGCCCGGAACGATCTGCGCCGCGACCAGAAGCATCAGCCCGTTGATGATAAGCCAGACAAGGCCAAGCGTCATAACGGTCAGCGGGAAGGTGACGACTTTCAGGACGAGGCCGAGCGTGGCGTTGACAAGGCCGATGACGGCGGCGGCGATCAGCGCGGAGCCGAGGCTCGCGACCTGAAACCCCGGCACGATTTCCGAGACAAGCCAGACGGCAACGGCGGACAGGAACCAGTGGATAAGCAATTTCATATAATTCCCCTATGTTTATATCATTATAGGGCAGGAGCGTATTGAGCAGAGGTTCTTTTTTCAGGTTCGGGCTTTTCTTTCACAACATTCCATTCGCCGCTTAAAACTTTTTCCGCACGGTAAGCGCGACCGGAAAAAGTATTGTAGATGTGTAGCAAACTGATAGCCGCCCCAGTCGCGCCCGCAAGCAATTCCTGACCCTGTGACATCGCTGCGGTCGCTGTTACGCCGATAAAAAGCCCAGCGGCAGCGGGCATAAATGACGATTCAATCCGTCTGTCATTTTGTAAGGTCCAAAGGACTTTGACGTCATTTACAGGCATTTGATTTTCAGGCTTCGTATCGAAATAAAATTCCGGCCTTTTAAGGAGTTTATCTTTAATAGCTATCGTTGTAGCCAACATGGTAGGCCATATAATAGCTTTTATTGTGCAACCTACTGCCATCGCAGGCTCATTAAGAGCGGCAAATCCCAATGTCGAGGCCCCGCCCAGCAAGACGGTTTTTTTCAGCAAGGGGGACGACAGGAATTTTCCCAGCCGATTGCCATGGGCGATAAACCCTTGATCGTCGATATATCGCGACGTGGCGTAAATCCAATCATTCTTTAATTTATCAATGACACCCATGATGCACTCCGAGGCACTGTGTAGAGTGTTTTTATAGTTATGTCAATAAAAAATTAAACCTGACCCAGCGTGCGGATCTTGGCCTTGGGGTGGATTTCGTTTTGCGACATGACGATGGTGCTTGGCCGGAATCGTTCGATCACCGAGCGCACGAACGGGCGGATGGACGGCGAGGTGAGCAGCACGGGCGTTTCCCCGGCGGCGATGAATTTCTCATAGGCTTCGCGCACCGCGGCGATGAAATTCTGAAGCTGGGTCGGCGCCATCGCGAGCTGGCGGTCTTCGCCGTCACCGAGCAGGGATTCCGCGAATGCCTGTTCCCATTCGGGCGACAGCGTGAGCAGCGGCACGAAGCCCGAGCCGTTCGCGTTCATATCGCAGATCTGACGCGCGAGGCGCGATCTCACATGTTCGGTGATATAGGCAATGTTTTTTGTATACACGGTCGCCTCGGCAATCCCCTCCAATATCGTGGGAAGGTCGCGCACCGACACGCGTTCGGAGACGAGGTTTTGCAGGATGCGCTGGAGCCCGCCGACAGTCATATGGCTCGGTATCACATCGGCCACGAGTTTTTGATATTCCTTGGGCAGTTCGTCCAGAAGTTTCTGCGTTTCGGCATAGGACAGCAGGTCCGCCATATTGTCCTTGACGATTTCGGTGATGTGCGTGGTGATGACGGTGGGCGCATCGACGACGGTGTAGCCTTTGAAATGCGCTTCTTCGCGGTATTGTTCATCGATCCACATGGCGGGCAGGCCGAAGGTCGGCTCCACCGTATTTTCGCCGGGCAGGGTGATGGGCGCGCCGGTCGGGTCCATCGCCATCAGCATGCCCGCGCGCACATCGCCGCGGCCGGATTCGATTTCCTTGATCTTGACGATATAGGCGTTGGCGGGCAGTTGCAGATTGTCCTGAATCCGCACGGCGGGAAGGACGTAGCCCATGTCTTCGGCAAGCTGCCTCCGCAGGCCCTTGATCTGGTCCGTCAGCTTGTTACCGCCTTCGCCCTGTACGAGCGATAAAAGCCCGTAGCCGAGTTCGAGGCGGATGATATCCATCGCGAGCGCTTTTGAGATCGGCTCCTCCGCCGGTTTCGCGCCGGGCGTGCCCGGCTTGGGCGGGGCGAGGGCGAGCGCTTTGGCTTCCTTCTCCGCCTCCTGCCGCTGCCACGACATATAGGCGAGGCCGCCGAACACCGCGGCCATGAAGGCGAACGGCGTGAAGGGAACGGCGGGCACGAGCGCGATGATGAACATCAGCGTTGCGGTGAAGGCCATCGCCTTCGGATAGCGCGAGAATTGATCCAGCAGGGCGGAATCCGCCGTGCCTTCGACCCCGGCCTTCGAGACAAGGAGACCCGCGGAGATGGAGACGATGAGCGCCGGGACCTGAGAGACGAGGCCTTCGCCGATGGTGAGGATGGTGTAGGTGCTTGCGGCCTCCCCAAGAGAAAGGTCTTCCTGCACCGTGCCGATAACGATGCCGCCGATGATGTTGATGAACACGATAAGCAGGGCGGCAATGGCGTCGCCGCGCACGAATTTCGCCGCGCCGTCCATGGCCCCGAAGAAGCCGGATTCCTGTTCCAGTTCCTTCCGGCGCAGTTTGGCTTCATCTTCCGTGATCAGGCCGGAGGACAGGTCGGAGTCGATCGCCATCTGTTTGCCGGGCATGGCGTCCAGGGAGAACCGGGCGGCGACTTCGGCGATACGGCCGGAACCTTTGGTGATAACCACGAAATTGATGATGACGAGGATGGCGAACACCACCGTTCCGACGATGAAATTGCCGGAGATGATGAGGCCGCCGAACGCCTGAATAATCGCGCCTGCGGAATCCGTGCCTTCATGCCCGTGCGCGAGGATCAAACGCGTGGCCGCGATGTTGAGGCCGAGGCGCAGCGCGGTGGAGATCAGCAGCACGGTGGGGAAGGTGGAGAATTCCAGCGGCTTTTTGATCGAGAGCGTGAGCATCAGGATAAAAATCGAGAACAGGATCGAAATCGCCAGTCCCATATCCAGAAGGAACGTCGGGATGGGGATCAGCATGAACGTCAGGATGGTGACGATGCCGATGACCAGCACGGTGTCGCTGCGGAAAATCCCGCCCAGGGCGCCTTTGGCCTGGGATATGCCGCCTGCGGCGGGCAGATTGGGGGTGGGTTGTGCGGCCATGGGTTTAAGAAATCATCCGGACGGGGACATGAGGTTCTTCATATATATTAATGTGCAAGCGCCCGGATTGTATAGGGGTTTATCGGGAACGGTCCCCAGCGATAAGGGCTAAGCGCTAGGCATTAACCAGAAAAAGGCATAGGATAGGGATAAAGAAATCTTGCCAGAGTTGCGGCAAAGGTTGTAATTATAGAAAATAATACTTTAAAGGGGCTTATCATGAGAAACGTGAGATTTGTGGCTTTGGCCGCTGCGCTGCTGGTTTCCGCCTGCAGCCATTACAGCGACGACCTGTCCTCGCTCGACAAAGAGATGACCGCGCCGAATACACAGGTTGCCTATGCCGCCAATCCGCAGGACATTGCGCCTGCCGCAGGAACGACAGGCGATGAGTTCCGACGCCACCTGGCCCGCGAATATTACGACATGGCCCGCTTTGAAAACGACAAGGCGTATGATTACAAATCTTCCAAAAAATTCACGGGCAAGGCGATGAAAGCCGCAAAAGGTGAACTGGTCGTGCCGAGCAAGGTATCCTCCTATGACGTGCCGGCAGGGCAGGTTGCGGCCCTTACCGAAGCGCGCAACCAATTGATCGCCGCGCTGAAAACCCAGAACACGCCGGACAACGCCGCCACGCTGGCGCGCGCGCAGGCCCGCTATGAATGCTGGCTGGAACGCGCGGAAGAAGCCGCGGAAGATTCCCATTTCGCCGCCTGCAAGGAAGAATTCGAACAATCGATGGCCATGCTCATCATGCCGGCGGCGGGCGATGCGGCCACCAGCTATGACATACTGTTCGGCGCGGAGAGCGCGATCGTCGATCCGGCTTCCGCCACCAAGATCGACCTGATCGCCCAGTTCCTGAACGACCCGAAAAACGCGACTTATACGGCGAGCCTGACCGGTTTTGACGGCGCAGGCGGTAGCGGTAGCGTCACAGCCACCCGCGTCAGCGCCGTGCGCGACGCGCTGGTTTCCAAGGGTGTCGCCAATGAACGGTTGAAACCCCTGATCTCCCCCGTGACGGGAAGCGACGGGCAGGCCCGCGTGATCGTCACGCTCGACCCGCCGCCGGCAGGCACGGCCACACCCTATGGTTCCACCACCACGACCTATGTCCCCGTCGCGCCGGGCACCACGCAAATTCCACCGCAAATTATGGATGTGCCGGACCATTTGCCAAACGGTCTGCCGATCCGGTCCGGCGAACTTCCGCCGCCTTTGCCGCAGGAACGCCCGCAGTAATGTCATAAAGCGCCGGAAACGGCGCTTTTTTTACGTGTATAATTATTATCCTTCGTGGAACCGCGCAGGGGCGGGTGTTAAAACTTAATGCAGACGATTCGTCTAAGCTGGATTCCTGTCTTCGGAGATATCAATGCGTTTCACCCGCCTGACACTCTCGCTCCTCGCGCTGACGAGCCTTGCCGCCTGTGCGCATGAAGCGGAAAACACCGGCATGCAAAACAGCAGCAGCGTCATCACGATGCCGGGGGCCTATGCCTTGCAAACGGATGAAGCGCCGGCCGCGATGGCAGGCGCGATGACCATGGCGGACAATTCCCCCGTGACGGCAGGGCGCATCAGCCGGTACCAACGCGAGATCATCGTGCCCGGCGGCATGGATGGGGAGTTGACGCCCTGCGCCAAGAATTTCGACGCGGTGATGGACCATCTGGAGATGCTGATGGCGCCGCAGATCGAAGAAAACAACCGCATCGCCGCCGCCCAGGCCGCGGACCCGCGATTCAAGTTTTAAATCACGCGCATCAGCGCGTAAAACCGTCATCCTATTTTTCCTTAAGACCGCGATCCCACTAAGGTCACGCGAAGACCATGAAGATTCACCTAATTGTCATGCCCGCCTTGTGCGGGTATCCGGATTCTCGCCGGGGGAGGGATGACAAAAGGTTTTACCACGAAGAGCACGAAGATTTCACGAAGGACACGAAGAGGTTTGTGACTGATTTTGTTGATGTGTCAAAATGGCAGACGATTGTTTCCAAGCAAGATTCTTCGTGTCCTTCGTGGTGAAATAATTTATGGATCCCGGCTTGCGCCGGGATGACGAATAGCGAAGCGAAATATAAGTTTAATAAAGTTTATCGCCTCTCCAAGGCCTGCTCACGGAACGCAAGTATGCGTCCAGTCCGTAAAGGCCAGCCATTTCTTGCCTCATTATACTCATGAGGTGTTTCATAGTCTTTTGCATCGGGAGGAGGAGGAAGACCCTTTTTCGCGATAGTTATAGCGCGGCTAAGCTGTTTTGCAAGGTATTAAAACCCGCCGCCGACAGCCGGGGGGATTTCCACGCCTTCATCCTTGTACTGCGACAGCTTGTTGCGCAGGG
>JBDHTU010000022.1:0-15910 GCA_039808805.1 Micavibrio sp. | reverse complement strand
GGTGTGAGGAGGAATTCATAGATTATTGTATGAATTAATTCCTATTATGTCAAGGGATTTGTGCGGGCATCCGGATCCCCGCCTTCGCGGGGATGACGATAGGAGGAGGCGGGTAGGACGGAAAAAGGAGGCGGGGAGGAGAGCGCGAGAAAAGGCGGGGATGACGGAGTAAGAAGAAGGGCGCTCGGGATGGCCGGGGAGGCAGGTTATCTATCCCGGATGGCGACGGAGAGGCGCACCGTGCAGTTCATCTTGCCTTCGTCGGTAAACGTGTCGATCTGCCACAGATGCATGGTGCGGCCGCGGTGGAGCGGCCTGCAGATGCCGGTGACTTTTCCTTTCGTCACGGGGCGCAGATGGTGGGCATGAATTTCAAGACCGACGGCCATTTGTTTTTCGGTATCGATGCACATCCACGCGGCGACGGAGCCGAGCGTTTCCGCGAGCACGCAGCTTGAGCCGCCATGGAGAAGGCCGAACGGCTGGATCGTGCGGTGATCGACGGGCATGGTGGCCGTGAGCGTGTCTTCGCCGACCTCGGTGAAGACGATGCCCAGCACCTTGTTCACATTATCCGGATAATTGCCGCGGATATTGTTCAGGTCGTCGAGCGTATAGGGTTTTGTCCAGATCATGGGATGGATTTTACCTTAATTGTCCTTCCGGCGAAAGCGGCGATGCAACGTGACTGGCCGATCTATCGTTTTAACCACAGAGAACACGGAGGAAGAAAGAGAACACAGAGTTTTTATACTTCTCTGTGTGCTCTGTGAAACTCTGTGCGCTTTGTGGTTAAAAAGGGGCTGGCCGAAAATCGAATTTATCCCGGCCTGCTGCGTTAATTCTTTAAATCCGTCCAGATGTCTTTCATTTTCGACATGAAGGATGAGGATTCCGGCGAGTGGCCGCCTTTGTCGCTGCCGAAATCGTCGGCGAGTTTCTTGAGCAGGTCTTTTTGTTTGCCGTTCAGGTTTACCGGCGTTTCGACAAAAATCTCTATATACAGATCGCCCATGGCATCCGAGCGCATGACATTCATGCCTTTGCCTTTCAGGCGAAGTTGCTGCCCCGTTTGCGTGCCGGGCTTGATATCCACCTTGTTGCGCGATCCGTCGATGGAGGGGACCTCAATCGTTCCGCCGAGCGTTGCCGTGGTCATCGGGATCGGCACGCGGCAATAGAGATTCGTGCCGTCGCGGCGGAACAGCTTGTGCGGTTTGATGGCAACAAGTACGTATAAATCACCGGCAGGGCCGCCGCGCACGCCGGCTTCGCCTTCGCCGGAGAGGCGGATGCGGCGGCCGGAATCGATGCCTTTGGGAATCTGGATCTTGAGCGTTTTTTCCTTACGAAGCCGCCCGGAGCCGCCGCATTTTTTGCACGGGTCCTTGATGACCGTGCCCGCGCCGCCGCAGGTGGCGCAGGTGCGTTCGATAGTGAAAAATCCCTGCTGTGCGCGCATGCGGCCCGCGCCGTGGCAGGTGGGGCATTCCTCCGCGCCCTTGCCGCCTTCCGCGCCGCTGCCATTGCATTTGTCGCAGGTGTCGTTGACCGGAATCTTGATGGTCATTTCCTTGCCGTGGAACGCCTCATCCAGCGAAATTTCCATGGTGTATTGAAGGTCCGCGCCGCGGTTCGACGCCGCGCCGCGCGCGCCGCCGCGGCCGCCCATCATGTCGCCGAACATGTCTTCGAAAATATCGGAGAAGTTGCCGAAGCCCGCGCCGCCCATACCGCCGAAGCCGCCGGAGAATCCGCCGCCTCCGCCGCCCATGGAGCCGTCGAACGCGGCTTTGCCGAACCGGTCATAGGCCGCGCGTTTCTGTTCGTCTTTCAGGACGTCGTACGCCTCGTTCAATTCCTTGAACTTGGCCTCGGCTTCCTTGTTGTCCTTGTTCTGGTCCGGGTGATATTTCATCGCCAGCTTGCGGTAAGCTTTTTTCAGCTCATCCGCCGAGGCTTTCTTGTCCACGCCGAGTATCTGGTAATAATCCTGTGCCATGCTTGTTCATCCTACTGTCATCTTGAGCGAAGCGAAAGATCTCATGATGATAATGAGATACTTCAACCCCCGCTTTCGCGGGGGCCTCAGTATGACAGGATTGCTTAGTTTTTCTTGTTGTCGTCGACTTCGGTAAAGTCGGCGTCGATGACATCGTCGGAAGAGCCGGTGGCTTCGCCGCCAGACGCCGCGTTATCCGGCGTTCCGGCCTGGTCTTCCTGCGCCTTGCGGTAGGCCATTTCGCCTATTTTCATCGAGGCCTGCATCAGGGCGGTGGTTTTCGCCTCGATCGCCGCCTTGTCTTCGCCGTTCAGGGCGGAGCGAAGGTCGGAGATCGCGTCTTCAGCCGCCTTGATATCGCCGGCGTCGATCGACGAGCCCACTTCCTTGATCGATTTCTCGGTCTGGTGGATCATCGATTCGGCCTGGTTCCTGGCCTCGATCAATTCACGCTTTTTCTTGTCGGTGTCGGCGTTCGCCTCGGCATCCTTGACCATCTTGTCGATGTCGGCGTCGGAAAGACCGCCGGACGCCTGGATGCGGATCTGCTGTTCCTTGTTCGTGGCCTTGTCTTTCGCCGTGACGTGGACGATACCGTTGGCGTCGATGTCGAACGTGACTTCGATCTGCGGGACGCCGCGCGGGGCGGAGGGAATGCCGACGAGATCGAACTGACCCAGCAGCTTGTTGTCCGCCGCCATTTCACGCTCGCCCTGGAACACGCGGATGGTGACCGCGCCCTGGTTGTCTTCGGCCGTCGAGAAGGTCTGCGATTTCTTCGTCGGGATCGTGGTGTTGCGGTCGATCAGGCGCGTAAACACGCCGCCGAGCGTTTCGATACCGAGCGAAAGAGGCGTGACGTCAAGCAAGAGGACGTCTTTGACATCGCCCTGAAGAACGCCGCCCTGAATCGCGGCGCCGTCGGCCACGACTTCATCCGGGTTTACGCCCTTATGGGGTTCCTTGCCGAAGAATTCCTTCACCGTTTCGATGATTTTCGGCATGCGGGTCATACCGCCGACCATCACAACGTCATCGATATCGGACGCTTTCAGGCCGGCGTCTTTCAACGCCGCTTTCAACGGGCCGGTGGTTTTCTTGATAAGGTCGTCGACGAGGCTTTCCAGCTTCGCGCGCGTCATCTTGATGTTCAGGTGTTTCGGACCCGAAGCGTCCGCCGTGATAAACGGCAGGTTGACGTCGGTCGCCTGCGCCGAAGACAATTCGATCTTCGCTTTTTCCGCGGCTTCTTTCAGACGCTGGAGCGCGAGCTTGTCGGCGCGAAGGTCGATGCCTTGCTCCTTCTTGAATTCATCGGCCAGATAGTGGATGACGCGGTCGTCGAAATCTTCCCCGCCGAGGAACGTGTCCCCGTTGGTGGATTTCACTTCGAACACGCCGTCGCCGATTTCGAGGACGGACACGTCGAACGTACCGCCGCCAAGGTCGTACACGACGATGGTGCCGGTGGATTTTTTGTCGAGACCGTAGGCGAGGGCCGCGGCCGTCGGTTCGTTGATGATACGCAGGACTTCGAGGCCCGCGATCTTGCCGGCGTCTTTCGTCGCCTGACGCTGCGAGTCGTTAAAGTAAGCGGGCACGGTGATGACGGCTTGGTCGACTTTTTCACCGAGGAAGCTTTCGGCCGTTTCTTTCATTTTTTGCAGGATCATGGCGGAGATCTGCGCCGGGGATTTTTTCTCCCCGTCCACTTCGACCCAGGCGTCGCCGTTGTCGGATTTGATGATTTTGAACGGTGCGGTTTTCACCATCTTCTGCACTTCGGCATCATCGAAGCGGCGGCCGATCAGGCGCTTGACCGCATAGAGCGTGTTTTCAGGGTTCGTGACCGCCTGGCGTTTCGCCGGCTGGCCGACAAGGCGCTCACCGTCTTTGGTGAAGGCCACCATCGAAGGCGTGGTACGCGCACCTTCCGCATTTTCGATCACCCGCGATTCCTTGCCGTCCATGACAGCCACGCAGGAGTTCGTCGTACCCAAGTCAATTCCAATTACTTTGCCCATTTTTTTCCTCTTTCAAAGTTAGCAAATTTACGGAGGAAACCCGCGTAGGGCAGCATTTCCTCACCATTCCTATAGGCCGCATTGTACGGCGTTACGGTGTTTATATAGCACACCGCGCCGCAAATGCCAGAGCCGGAACGCCGGTTTTAAACCCCTGATTTCAGGCGGCTTTCCGGGCGCTTCTGAGGTTTATACGGGGGTGGGGAGATGATGGATCAATTCAACTCGGGGTATTCGTATATTTAAACGGTAAAAGGTCCGTGGCGACGACTTTAACCAATCCGTCCGGAAAGGGATCGCACACGATAATCCACGCTTTGGGTGCATAGTCGGTGATGAACTCCCTGCAGCGACCACAAGGCGGAATGACTTTATGGGGTGTGCTTTCGGCCTTTCTGACGGCAACGATACAATCAATCGGATCGGTCACCAGCTTGTCGAGCGCCTTTCCGATAGCCATGGGTTCCGCGCAAACGGTCAGGGAAGGGTTTTCGGCTTCAAGCACGAAGGCGGTAACGGTTTCTCCGGATTGTAAACGTATCGCCGCGGCCACCCCATGCCAGTCATGGGCAAGATTTTTGCTGAATTCGGCTTTCGCTATTTCAATAAGGGACAAGTCGTCTTGGTTTAATTCATATTTTATCATAGCGGTCATGCAATGACAGGATTACAGGGTCTATCCCCTAAATCTTCGGAAAAGCGGAGCATATAGCCATCAGGGTCCAATACGATGAATTGACGGTTGCCCATTTCGATATTATTGGCACGGTACCATTTTTCTTCCAATGGCAGAAATATTTCCGCTTTGTTTGCTATGGCTGTCTGGTAAAGGCTATCCACATTTGTTGTGTCCATCTGAAGGTTTATGCCTCTTCCAAAAGGTCTTTCCAGTGGCCCGGTGATCCATGACCGTTTCGATCCCGGAACAATCTGGTCAAGCATCAGGCGCGAGCCCTGCCGTTCCAGCATGGCAAAACCTTCCTCCTCACGCTGATATTGGATTTTGAAGCCTAGGACGCCGACATAAAACGCAAGGCTGAGTTTTATGTCGGTGCAATAGAGTTCGGGTGTCATAGGCGTTTCTATAAAGTCCGTCATGTGACTTTATAGGAAGGGCTATAATTTATAGCAAGAAGTATTTTAAGCGCTCTTATCCACCTGGTGATCCGTGCCCATGCCGCCCTTTGACACGCCGACCTTGGCGGCGCGGAGCAGGCGGTCATTCAGGACATATCCGGCCTCTACCACCTGAATCACGATACCCGCGGGCTTGCCGGGGGTGGGGGCTTCAAACATCACTTCATGGAAGTTCGGGTTAAAGGTTTCATCGAGCGGCTCGATCTTCCTGATGCCGTGTTTTTCGAACGTCTTGAGCAGGTTGGCGTCCATCGCCTCCAGCCCCGCGATGATCGCGCCGACGCGTTCGTCGCTGTGCAATTCGGACGGGATGGCGGCCAGCGCGCGATGGAAGTTGTCCGAGAAATCCAGCAAATCTTTCGCAAAGGAGGTAACCGCGAATTTCGCGGCGTCTTCGCGGTCCTTCACGGCGCGGCGGCGGGTGTTTTCCGCATCCGCCAGCGCGCGCATCATTTTCTCTTTCCAGTCCGCGACTTCTTTTTCCAGCGCGGCGACGCGCGTGGCGGCAAAATCCACCGGCGCGGCGCCCGAGGCGGCCTCGGCCTGATCGGCCTGCGTTTCAGGGGAGAGGTCCGGCGTTTCTTCCGGTTGTTGTTCTGTTTCGTTGTTGCTCATGGAAATATTTATAGGGTTTTTACAAGAGATTGCCAGATGGAAATTCAATTTGTCATGGCCGCTTTGTGCGAAGAATCTGTGGATCCCCCGGACAAGCCGGGGGATGACCGGGCGGGAAGCAATTAAAGTTGCGTGCCGGGGCGCGTGACAAACACGCTCAGCTCCACCGGTGTTTCACCGCGGCCCATGTCGCCGTCATACGGACGGTTCACGGAAATTTTTCCGATCTCGGCATAGCCGTTCTCACCGATCTGGTCGATGATATGGCCGTTCTGGTCATAGAAATAATACGTCGCAAGGCCGTTTCCACCCCAGGCGGCGGGCTGATCCGGCGTGGCGGGGGTGAGGGCGCGGGTTTTGGCGAAGGAAACGACCTGATCCGTCAGGTCTTCGCCGGCTTCGGCCATCGGCACATGCAGGGCGATCATCCTGTCCGAAGCGAAGGAATGGATCAGCCGGTCTTTCAGCGGCCCGGCCATGTCTCGCCCCTTGAACACCACCATGCTGCGCGGGATCAGTTCCAGATGCGCGTCATCGATCACGACCTTGTAATTGTCGGTCGCGACTTCGGTGGAAAAGCGGATTTCCTGCGTGCCGCGTTCCATCAGATCTTTTTTCGACAGGACCATCAGGGCGGTGGACATTTTGTTTTTCTTGTCGCATCTGGCGCGGACATTCACGCCTTCGGGCGCGATGCGGCGGTATTTTTTCACCTTGATGTCGAGATAGTACGGATCGACGAATTTCGCCTCATATTCCAGAGGGGTGAGCGTGTAGCAGCCGCTGACCATATCCGGCACGGCCATCTGGATACCGAACTGATCCTCCTCCATATAGGGATAATGGACGACGGCGACCTGAACAATTGCCGGTTTGATAAAGCCCTTGTTCACGAGACTCTGCCGCTGCAAGCCGCGGATGTAATCGGCAGCGTGATTCGGCACCCCCATATAGGTGGGATCATAAGTCTGCGATTCCGGCAGGTCTTCATCCTGAGCGAAAGCGGGGACGGGGGCGGCGAAGGCCAGCAGCAAAAGGGCAAAAGTTAACGGTCTGATCAAGGGAATTTACTCCAGTTTCTAACAGGATACAGGGATCGCGCGGGCAGGGCAATTCCGCGGCGCGAATTATCCTTCGGAAAGCTTGCGCAGGTTGCGTGTCATCATTTCAGCCATGAAGCTGACCGAGGGGATTATTTTTGCATAATCAAGGCGTGCGGGTCCGATCACCCCGATGGCGCCGACGAAGTTCCCGGCCCCGTTGGAATAAGGGGTGAGGATCAGCGAGTGGCCGGAGCCGAAGACCGGGTTCTCCGCGCCGAGGAAGATTTTGACCCCGTCGGCCTGCCCGGCCTCGTCCAGAAGCTTGGACACCGTCTCCTTCGCTTCGAGCTGTTCCATCAAGAGGCGCACGCGGTCAAGGTCGTGCACCGCGCTGCCATCCAGAAGGTTCGCCGTCCCGCGCACGATCAGCGTGCCGTCGCCCGTTTGCATGGCGAGGCCTTCTTCAACGATTTTCGCCATAAGGTCGCCCAACTCCCCGCGGCGATGGACAATTTCGTCTTTGATGCTGGCGCGCATCTCCCCCATCGTCTTGCCGTAAAGGCGTTCGGACAGAAAGTTGCTGGCCTGCTTTAAGATATCGGGCGTAATCCCCGGAGCAACAGACATAATCCGGTTTTCAACCATCCCGTCTTCCGGAACGATGATGACCAGCGCGCGGGTCGGTTGCAGCATCACGAATTCGATGTGGCGGATCGCCTTGTCCGCCTTCGGCGCAACCACCAGCCCCGCGCTGGACGACAGGCCGGAGAGAATCCGCGACGCCTGTTCCAGCATGTCGGTAACGGAATCCGTTTGCTGATATTGCGCCTCCATCGCGCGGCGGTCGGTTTCGGACAGCGCGCCTTTTTCCAAAATGCCGTCGACGAAATAGCGCAGCCCCTGTGTCGTGGGGAGCCGCCCGGCAGACACGTGCGGCGCTTCGAGCAGGCCGAGATCCTCAAGATCCGCCATCACGTTGCGGATGGTCGCGGGGGACAGGTCGAAATTGCGCGAGAGCGTGCGCGAGCCGACCGGATCGCCGTGCGCCATGTAGGATTCGACGATATGGCGGAAAATCTCCCTCGCCCTCGCGTCCAGCGTGGTATAAGACACTACCGTTTTCATAAGTTAAACAATCCCGCTTTAGGGATTGAAATTCAAGTCATTTGTAAATTGAGCTCCTACAGTAAGCGAGGTCGCTTGCGATAGGCTTGGAAGCAGGGTTTTCAACGCATGCTCAGATTCAATTGATCTAAAAACGACATGACTATCCGATTTAAGCGCGATTGCGGCCAGTCGGTGCCGACCTTCATGAGTAGCTAATTTGCCGTCATGTAATCCCAGCACGATAGGGTGTTTCCTGTCATCAGGAACACCATTTTTTACAAAGTATGCTATGCGAGCTATGTGTGCTTCTTTTCCCGATTCCGCAATGTGCAATGTTCCTGCATTAGAAAAGTGCCTCTGTAAAATATTCCATGGCATTGTCTCCAGTCTCCCACTATCAATCTTTCCTTTAACTTCATCCAAGGTAAGGGGGGGGCTCCCCAGAAAGCAAGGGGATCTATATGATTAAACAGGTCTTTAGCTAAAGCTGAATAGAAAATCTGCATTTTGCAAGAATATTTAAAAAGTGTTAATAACGCCTAAATATTAAAGAAAGAAAAAAACAATGACCCGACCCTCCGGCCGCGCCGCCAACGCCCTTCGCACCATCGAAATCATCCCCGGCTATTCCAAACATGCGGAAGGGAGCTGCCTCATCAAATTCGGCAATACCCATGTTCTGTGCACGGCGACGGTGGAGGAAAAACTCCCCGGATGGATGAAGGGACTGGGCAAGGGATGGGTCACGGCGGAATACGGCATGTTGCCCCGGTCCACCCATTCGCGCATGGACCGCGAGGCCGCCAAAGGAAAACAATCGGGCCGGACGCAGGAAATTCAGCGACTGGTGGGCCGCGCGCTCCGCGCCGTGGTGGACATGCAGGGCCTTGGCGAGCGGCAGATCAAGATCGACTGCGATGTGATACAGGCGGACGGCGGCACGCGCACGGCCTCCGTCACCGGCGGGTATGTGGCGATGGCCGAAGCGATGAACCACCTCGTGAAAATCGGCGCGCTGCCCAAGGTGCCGCTGACAGATTCCATCGCCGCCATTTCCTGCGGCATTTATGAAGGCATGCCGGTGCTTGACCTCGATTACGCCGAGGACAGCGTCGCGGACACGGATGCGAATTTCGTCATCACCGGCAAAGGCGGCATCGTCGAAATCCAGGGCACGGCGGAAAAGGACCCGTTCAGCCAGGAGCAATTCCTGACGCTGCTCGACCTCGCGCGCAAGGGATGCGACGAACTGCGTGAAATTCAAAAGAAGGTATTGGCTTAATATTTCCGCATGCCAGTGAACGTTGGCGTCCATGCATCCTGACTTACGTCAGGATGCGAGAGGAATAAAGATGCGAGAGGAATAAAGAAATGATCAAAACGCTTGTCATCGCCACGCACAACAAGGGGAAGCTGAAAGAGTTTGAAACGCTTCTGGCGGGCCTTGTCGAGGAGGTGAAGAGCGCGGAGGATTTGCGCCTAGCCGAACCGCCGGAATACGGCACGACGTTCGTGGAGAACGCCAGGATGAAGGCGGTCACGGCGATGAAATCCTGCGGCTATCCATGCCTTGCCGATGACAGCGGCCTTTCGGTCCACGCGCTGGGCGGGGAACCGGGCGTCTATTCCGCCGACTGGGCCGGGTTTCCGCGCGATTTTCAAAAGGCGATGACTCTGGTTCACGACAAGATGGGCGAGGCCCGGGACCGCGGCGCGCATTTTACCAGTGTGCTGGCGCTGGCCTACCCGGACGGGCGGGTAGAAATGTTCGAGGGCCGCGTGGACGGGCAGATATGCTGGCCGCCGCGCGGGGTTGAAGGCTTCGGATACGACCCTATGTTCGTTCCCAACGGGTATGATAAGAGTTTCGGTGAGATGAGCGCGGACGAAAAACACACCGTGTCCCATCGGGCCAGAGCGGTTGAAAAATTTATCACGTATTTAAAAGGAGAATAGATATGAGCGGCATTGCAAGAACGGCCAAAGCGATTTGGAAAGGCACAGGCAAAGAGGGAAAGGGCGAATTGACGACGCAGAGCGAAGTCCTGGAAAACACGCCGTACGAGTTTCATTCCCGTTTTGAACAGGGAAAGCACACGAACCCGGAAGAGCTTCTGGCGGCAGCCCACGCGGGATGCTTTACCATGGCGTTTGCATTCGGTTTGAACAAGGCCGGCTTTACCGCGGACGAAATTGAAACGGATTGCGCCGTGACGGTTGCCCCGGATGCGGGCGGTTTTACCATCACGAAATCCGAATTGACGATGGGCGCGGTTATTCCGAACATCACACAGGCGCAGTTTGATGAAATCGCCGCCGGTGCGAAGGCCGGATGCCCTGTTTCGAAACTGTATAACTGCGAAATCACGCTGGACGCCACGCTGGGCGGTCAGAGCAAAGCAGCTTAATTTTTAATCACAGAGTGCACAGAGGGGAAAAGAGGCCACAGAGTTTTTTATTATCTTTGTGAATTCTGATTTTCCTCTGTGATCTCCGTGGTCTTTTAAAGGGCTTTCCTTTGGCGCAGCAATTCGGAATTTACGTTCATTGGCCGTTTTGCGCCTCCAAATGCCCGTATTGCGATTTCAATTCGCATGTCGCCGACACGATAGACCATGACGCGTGGCGCAAGGCGTATGCGAAAGAATTGTCTTACTTTGCAGGTCTGACCAGCGGGCGCACGGTGACGTCCGTGTTTTTCGGCGGCGGCACGCCATCGTTGATGGAGCCGGCGACGGCCGAAAAAGTGATCAGCGATATTCAAAAATTATGGCGCATTTCGAACGATTGCGAAATCACGCTGGAGGCCAATCCGACCTCCGTCGAGATCGAGAAATTCCGTGCGTTTCAGGCGGCGGGCGTGAACCGCGTATCGATGGGCGTGCAATCGTTGCGGGAGCGAGATTTATCGTTTCTGGGGCGGCAGCACGATGCGGCGCAGGCGATGCGCGCCATCGACGCGGCGGCCAATGTGTTCGACCGTTATTCGTTCGATTTGATTTATGCGCGGCCGGACCAGAGCGTGAAAGACTGGGAAGCGGAATTGCGCGAGGTGTTGCCGCTGGTGCGCGATCATCTCTCGCTCTACCAGCTTACCATCGAAAAGGGCACGCCATTTTACATGATGCATGAGCGCGGCGAGTTCAAAATTCCGGACGAGGAACTGGCGGGCGATTTGTATGAAATCACGCAGGATATTTTGGAAGACGCGGGCATGCGAGCCTATGAGGTGTCCAACCATGCGCGGGCGGGCAAAGAGTCGCAGCATAATTTAACGTACTGGCGTTACACCGATTATGTCGGCGTGGGGCCGGGGGCGCATGGGCGCCTTACACTGGATGGCGTCAAGCAGGCGACGCGCAGCCACCGCGCGCCGGATATCTGGCTGGAGCGTGTAGCCGCAAACGGCCATGGCGCGCATGAATTTGAGGCGCTGTCCACACGCGACCGTTTCACGGAATGTTTGATGATGGGGCTGCGCCTCGAAGAAGGGATTCCGGTGGCGCGGCTGGAGGCAGAAGGCGGAAAAGAATTTTCGGCGTTGATTGATCCCGGAAAGATAGAAGCCCTTCAGGGCGAAGGGCTTCTGGAATTCGATGGTGCTGTTTTGAAGGCAACCAAACAGGGATTGCAAAGATTGAATGGCGTTCTGGCGTATCTTCTTTAACTCCCTCCGCCGTTAAGCGTCTCACCTTCCTCGTTATACTCCGCTTTTTTACCGTCATACTCCGCGAAGGCGGAGTATCCAATTTGGATCCCCCGACTTGTTCGGGGGATGACGTTTTCTGGTCGGGGGTGATGCTCTTTCTTTAAAAATCTTTTTTAGCGCAACACCGGCGTACCTGCTGTAGCGCCGCCGGCGGCGGGAGCGGTTTTCATCAGGCTGCCGAAATCCGTGCCGTTAACGGACATGCTGCCGTTCTGGCCGAAGACAAGATCATAGGATTTCGTCTGCGCATCGCCCGAAACGGGTTTACCCATGCCGCTCACCGCGCTGACGACCAGAATGCTTTGCAGGATGTCTTGGCGCATATCCGGCGAGGCGGTGATCATCGATTGCTGAAGCTGAGAATTCACAGCGTCCAGCCCCGTCACTTTGGCGGTCACGCGTTCCGGCGCGCCGAACAGGAACGAGAAGATGTTGTATGCATCCGGGTAGGGAAGTTGCGGGCGGTTTTTCACCTGTTCCTTGGTCATTGGCGTTTTCATGGCGCGGTCGGCAAGGTTGGTATCCAGGACGATTTTGGGAATGGTGCCTTTGAAATTGCTGGCGGCCTCAAACACCGAGATATTGTCCAGCGTTGCGCGGGCGGAGCCGGTATATGCTTCTGGGTCTTTTTCCGTGAGGGCGGACGACAGCGCGAAGGCGCCGACCGTTACCGTGCTTTGCTTGATCAGGTCATTCAACTGCACATTGCCGAGTTTTGCATCGACAGACGTAAAATGGCCGAGCGTTTCATTCCAGACGCCGGACGCGCTTTGCGTGCCGATGTCGGTTTTAAAGGTCGGCGCGCCGCCGGCGTTAAAGCTGTTGACCGGCGTCGGCAGGGCGAGGGAAATTTTCCAGTCTTCGGTACCTTCGGGCACGGCATTGACGGCAATCATCCCGATTTCAGAACGGATGCCCTTGGAATCCGTATAAGTGATGTGCGGCAGGGTAAAGGCGTAATAGCCGGAAGCTTTTTCCACGGTAATCTCACCCTTGGTGTCAAGCTTGCAGCCGTTTTTCAAGGCCATGGATTTTTGGTTTTCCAAAAACCCTTCGAGCTGGCCTTTGAGCGTTTGCGCACGGGCATCGGCGTCCTGCGCCCATGCTGCAGGTGCGATAAGAAGGGAAAGCGCGGTCAAAACAGTCAAAAATTTCATGATGAGTTATCCTTTTAAAGCTCGCTAACGAATAAACGCGGAAAATGTGCCATCTTTATGGCCCGGCCTGTTGGACAATGCAAATTATTGAAGTACATCAGATATATGAATGTTTCCAATCAGGCGGTCAAGAGCGAGGGGCGGGTTACGGCGGTGCTGGGCCCGACGAACACGGGCAAGACCCATTATGCCATCGAACAGATGCTGTCTTACAAGACAGGGTGCATAGGTTTTCCGCTGCGCCTACTTGCCCGCGAAAATTACGACCGTGTGTGCGAGAAAAAGGGCAAGGCGCATGTAGCGCTGTTGACCGGTGAAGAAAAAATCGTCCCGCCGAATGCCAAATATTTTTTGTGCACGGTGGAATCCATGCCAGTGGAACAGAGTTTTGAATTTCTTGCGGTCGATGAAATTCAATTGTGCGCAGACCCGGACCGCGGGCATATTTTCACCGACCGTCTTTTGCGCGCGCGGGGGACGGAAGCCACGATGTTCATGGGGGCAGAGACGATCCGCCCGATTTTAAGCGGGCTTGTTCCCTATATCGATATCGTCATACGGCCGCGATTGTCCGTTTTGGAATATACAGGATTTAAAAAACTCACGCGCCTTTCCAAGCGCAGCGCCATCGTCGCGTTCTCCATCGACGATGTCTATGCGATTGCCGATTTGATCCGCAGGCAGCGCGGCGGTACGGCGGTGGTGCTTGGCGCGCTGTCCCCGCGCACGCGCAACGCGCAGGTGCAGATGTATCAATCCGGTGAAGTGGATTTCATGGTGGCGACAGACGCCATCGGCATGGGGCTGAACATGGATATCGACCATGTGGCGCTGGCCGCCACGCGAAAATATGACGGGGAAAAGCCGCGCAAATTGACCACGGCAGAGCTGGCGCAAATTGCGGGCCGGGCGGGACGATACAAAAAAGACGGCACGTTCGGCGTGACGGGCAACGTCAAAGACCTGGACCCCGACCAGGTGGACGCGATTGAAAAGCATGAGTTCGATACGCTCCAGCATATTTATTGGCGCAATGCAGAGCTGGAATATGATTCTCCGCGCGCGCTGCTCCGTTCTCTCGAACGCGGGTCGGGGAAGACGGTTCTGCAAAAAGGGCGACCGTCGGACGACTACCTGACGCTGGCGCACATGAACGAGCGTGATGAAATCATGGCGCGGGCGAGCGGGCGGGATGCCGTGCATCTTTTGTGGGATGTTTGCCAGATCCCGGATTTTAGAAAAACCCTGACTGAGACACATCAGGATCTGGTCGCAGAGATATATCTGCACCTGCAAGAACATCAGGCATTACCCGAGGATTGGATGGAAGACCATATCCACAAGCTGGATTCCATCGAAGGGGATGTGGATACGTTGATGGCCCGGATCGCCCATATCCGCACATGGACCTATATCACCCACCGCGCCGACTGGGTGGTGGAGGCCGAACACTGGCGGAACCGGGCCTTGCGCATTGAGGACCGGCTGTCCGATGCCCTGCACGAGGCGTTAACCAAGCGGTTCGTGGACAAGAGATCGGCGGTTTTGCTGGGCAAAATGGAAGAAGGAAGCCCGCTTTTGGCCGGGATCAAGAAGGATGGCGAGGTCGTGGTCGAGGGCCAAAGGGTCGGCCAATTGACGGGTTTTCGCTTTTATCCGGACGAGACTTCGGGTAGAGAAGAGTTCAAAGCAATCATGAGCGCAGCGCGTCAGGCGCTGAGACCAGAAATAGGAAACCGGATCGCAATGGTTTTGAAGGCCGAAGACAAGCAATTCAAGATAGCCGATGATGGCCAGATTCTGTGGCAGGCCGATGCCACGAACCCGCTCCCCGGGCAGCCGATAGGGCGCGTCAAAAAAGGCGACCAGTTGTTGAAGCCGCGCGCGGAAGTGACGGATTCAAACCTGCTCGACGGGCAGGACAAAAACGCGATTGCCGAAAAGCTTCAAGAATGGCTGGACCGTTTTATCCATTTCTCACTGGAGCCGTTGTTCCGCCTGACGGGCGGGGATGATTTGAGCGCGCAGGCGCGCGGCATCGCGTTTCAGTTGCAGGAGGCGCTGGGCATTCTTCCCCGTGCCGCCATCGAAGATTTGATTGCGGGACTGGATGAAGAGGGCCGCAAGGCATTGCGCGCGCGCAAAGTGCGTATGGGCCCGCTTCTGGTGTTCCTGCCGGAATTGAACAAACCCGCCGCGGTGCGATTGCGTGCCATTCTCCTCACGCTGTGGCAGGGGAAAGAGCTTCCCGCCGCCGTGCCCAAAGACGGTATTGTGTCTTTTTCCATCGCGGACAAAGCCGCGGATGCGGAGTATTACCGGTCTATCGGGTACCCGGTTTACGGCCCCCGCGCGATTCGCGTGGATATGCTGGACCGTGTTGTGTGCGCGGTTTACGACGGCGCCAAGGAAGGAAAATTCCAGGCGCAGCACCAGATGGCCGAATGGCTGGGCAGTAATATCCTGGACCTTTATGCCGTGCTGGAAGCGATGGGCCACAAGATGATCCACGACCCGGCGGCGGAAAAGGCGAAAGAAGCTACGAAAGCCGATGGCGCCGTGTCCGAGGCGGCCGAGCAACTGGAAGCGATTGCGCCTGTCCAACCTCAGAATGCCATTCCCCGCGAAGGCGGGGAAACGGTGGATCCCCCGAACAAGTCGGGGGATGACAGCGGGGTTTTGGGGGACGACGCCGGGGCTTTGGAGCATGGCACCGGGACTCTGGGGGATGACAGCGGAGTTTTAGGGGACGACGCCGGAGCTCTGGAGGATGACAGCAATAGTGCATCCGTACCCGCACCTGCCGGCGGCGGCCCGACAATGAGCGCGATGCCGGAAGGCGAAATTGCGCCGGAAGCTGTGCCTGCGAAAGTGGAAAAAGCGAAGCCGGAACTGGCGACGTTCCGCCTGAAGCGCGGTAAGGCAAATGAGGAAGCGAAACCGCGGCCCGAGAAGAAGGACCGCAAGCCCGGCAAGTTCGAGAAGAGTTTTTCCGGCGGCGACAAGAAGCCGTACAATGAGCGCAAAAAAGAGGGCGAAAAATCGTTCAAGAAAAAAGACGGCGGACGCCCGAAGCGTGATGAGCGTGACAGGGACCGGGAGCGCGAAGACCGCGT
>JBDHTU010000021.1:0-16523 GCA_039808805.1 Micavibrio sp. | reverse complement strand
TGAAGAAGAAAAAACTCGCCCTGAAAGACCAGATACAAAAACTCCGCAGCGATATCCTGCCCGATATCATTGCCTGAGCAACGAGGTTCAAAACCGGTTCATCATGACGCACAGCGATCCAAATCCAAAAGTTGGGGTTCTTATGGGCTCCCAGTCTGACTGGGAAACAATGAAATTTTGTCATGAGATACTGCATGAACTTCAGATTCCGCACGAAGTCAAAATCGTGTCAGCGCACCGCACGCCGGAGCGCATGCGCGACTATGCATTGAGCGCCAAAGATCGTGGCATAAAGGTTATCATCGGTGCCGCCGGTGGTGCGGTTGCCCTTCCCGGCATGCTGGCATCATGGAGCCCCTTGCCTGTTCTGGGCGTTCCAATCAAATCCAAAGCCTTAAAAGGTATGGATTCTCTCCTTTCTATCGTCCAGATGCCCGGCGGAATCCCGGTTGGGACGCTGGCCATTGGTGAAGCGGGTGCCAAAAATGCCGCTCTTTTGGCAGCGTCTATCCTCGGAACGGCCGATGACGCGGTTATGGGCCGTCTGGAGCGCTATCGCGCCAACCAGACGGAGCAAGTGGCGGAAGCCCCCCGCGACTGATTTTATCCACACACGTCTGTGGATAACCTGTGCTTTTATCCACACCCAAGCATGCCTACCACAGATGCGTCAAAAGATCGAAAAAGGGTCTTTGAACCTGTGGATATGTGGGTTATTTTACCCAAACCGCTTGCACAGGGCGGATTTTTCTCATATTCCACGTGAAACAATATGGTTAATCGATTGAAATGAAAATGGAATCCAAAATCCTTGGCATTCTCGGCGGCGGCCAGCTTGGCCGCATGTCCGCTCTGGCTGCGGCGAAGCTTGGCATTCGCTGCCATATTTTCTGTCCGGAAGAAGATTGTCCCGCGTCGCAGGTCACGGACCTTTTTACATGCGCTTCCTACGAAGACACAAGCGCACTCAAGAAGTTCGCGCAATCTGTTGATGTAATTTCTTATGAGTTTGAGAATATCCCGATAGAAACAATCCGCTTTCTCCAGCGCCTGAAACCCGTCTACCCGGATGACAAGCTGCTGGAAGTCTCCCAGAACCGATTGAAAGAAAAGAAATTTTTGAATGATACCGGCATTGCGACCGCCCCCTGGGCGCCCGCCTATAAAGCCGCCGATATCGATGACACGCTTTCGCGTTGGCAGACCTCCAAATGCATCGTTAAAACGGCCCGTTTCGGATATGATGGAAAGGGCCAAATAAAACATAGCCTTACAGACAATAGTCAAGAAAACTGGAAAAAGCTTTCAACAAAAGAGGCTGTTATTGAAGGTATAATCGATTTCGCTTATGAAACCTCCATTGTCGCGGCGCGGGACAGTTTCGGAAAATCCTACGCCTTTCCCATAGCGCTGAACGACCACAAGAACCATATTCTGTCCCAAACCATCGTGCCGGCCCCCGTCCCCTCTACCGTCGCACAGGAGGCTGAGAAGATGGCCCTGAAACTGGCTGAGGCTGTCGGGCTGGTCGGCGTCCTGGCGCTGGAATTGTTCGTATTGAAGGACGGCACGCTGATCGCCAACGAAATCGCCCCGCGCACCCATAACTCCGGCCACTGGACGATGGATGGCTGCAACGTGTCGCAATTCGACCAGCATGTGCGCGCCGTGTGCGGCCTGCCCATCCTTCCGCCAGCCCAGCATAGCGCGGTGACCATGATCAACCTCATCGGGGATGACGTGAAAGACCTTCCCCGCTATTATGAGACGCCCAATGCCTGCGTCCATCTGTATGGCAAGGCCGAAGCCCGCGAGGGACGCAAGATGGGACACGTCAACCTTTTGAAATCGTTAGAGAAAAAACCATGAAAGCCGCAAATATGACCAAACCTTCCGCCACCCGCATCGAAACCGATTCTTTCGGTGAGATCGAAGTGCCCGCCGACGCCTTCTGGGGCGCGCAAACACAGCGGTCTTTGCAGAATTTCGACATCGGCACGGAAAAGATGCCAGCCCCCGTTGTGCGCGCGCTGGGCATTCAAAAGAAGGCCGCGGCTTTGGCCAATCTCGCGCTCGGCGCGCTCGATGCCAAGCTGGGCAACGCCATTGTGCAGGCCGCGGATGAGGTTATCGACGGCAGCATGGAAGGCCAGTTCCCGCTTTCCGTCTGGCAGACCGGGTCCGGCACCCAGACCAATATGAACGCCAACGAGGTTATCGCGGGCCGCGCCAATGAAATCCTGTCCGGCACGCGCGGCGGTAAATCTCCTGTCCACCCGAACGATCATGTCAATATGGGCCAGTCATCCAATGACTCCTTCCCGACCGTCATGCACATCGCCACGGCGGAGAGCGTATATCATGACCTGATCCCTTCGCTGGAAATGCTGCAGTCCGCGCTGGCAAAAAAATCCGAGGAATTTTCAGGCATCGTCAAGAACGGCAGGACGCACCTGCAGGACGCCACCCCGCTGACGCTGGGGCAGGAATTCTCCGGTTATGCTGCGCAAATCGCCTATGGTATCGCCCGCGTCAAATCCGCCCTGCCGCGCGTTATGATGCTGGCCCAGGGCGGCACCGCCGTCGGCACCGGCATCAACTGCAAAATCGGTTTTGCCGAAAAATTTGCTGCGGAAGTTTCACAGATCACCGGCCTTGATTTCGTCACGGCCGAGAACAAGTTCGAGGCGCTGGCCAGCCATGACGCGCTGGTGGAACTATCCGGCGCGCTGAACGTCCTGTCCGTTTCCCTTATGAAGATCGCCAACGATATCCGGCTGATGGGGTCAGGCCCCCGTTCGGGTATCGGCGAACTTCTGCTCCCCGAAAACGAGCCCGGCTCTTCCATCATGCCCGGCAAGGTCAACCCGACCCAGTGCGAAGCCATGACCATGGTCTGCGCCCAGATCATGGGCAACCATGTTGCGGTCACCGTGGCCGGTTCCAACGGTCATTTCGAACTGAACGTGTTCAAGCCCGTGATTATTTACAACGTGCTGCAGTCGATCCAGCTGATCGCCGATTCCTGCCGCAGCTTTACGGACCGCTGCCTCGTCGGGATCGAGCCGAACCATGAACGCATCAAGTTCCTCATGGAAAACTCCCTGATGCTCGTCACCGCCCTCAACCCGCACATAGGTTATGACAACGCCGCCAGGATCGCCAAGAAGGCGAACAAGGAAGGCACGTCGCTGCGCGAGGCGGGCATGGCCCTCGGCCTG
The DNA here is from genome assembly GCA_039808805.1 of Micavibrio sp. Lineage (GTDB taxonomy): Bacteria > Pseudomonadota > Alphaproteobacteria > Micavibrionales > Micavibrionaceae > Micavibrio_A. The sequence continues at coordinate 13,302 of JBDHTU010000021.1, read as the reverse complement.
CTGACATCGGACCAGTACGACCAGTGGGTCAGGCCGGAGGACATGATCAAGCCGAAAGGCTGATCCGGCATGGACGGCTATCTTGCCCAGAAAACGGTAAAACGCTCCGTGACAATTGCGGGCCATACGACCAGCGTATCGCTCGAAGCGCCGTTCTGGGAATTTCTGAAAACCATCGCCGCGGCGGAAGGGCGATCCCTCGCCGCCCTGATCGCCGACATAGATGAAAGGCGCGGGACAAACCTGTCCAGCGCCCTTCGTCTTTACGTCCTTGACTGGCTCCGAAACCAGCCGCGCTGATCAGCGCAGCAGCCCGTCCAGAACCCCCTGAATGGCTTTTTGTGCAGGATCCTGCTTCTGTTGCTGCGGGGCTTGCTGCGCCGGCTCCGTGCCGGGCTGCGCGCCGCCTTGCGGCGCCGGCTGCTGGGCTGGGGTCTTTTGCTGCTGCGGCAGGATGCCGAGGTCCTGGAGCTTGCCGCCAATATCCTTACCCAGAACATCGGGCAGCTTTTCCATCGCTTTTTGCTGCAGCCGGCGGGTCAGCACATCGTTGAACAGGCCGCGGCCAAAGGTGTTTGCCGGATTGCTCAACGAACCTTTGATCGCCACATCGAACGCCCCCGCATCTTTGGCCTGTTTGAAGGTGATGGTATGGATCGTGTCGATGGTCCATTGCGGCAAATTCACATGCCCCTTGGACACGATATTGGCGGCCGGGCCGTCCATCGCCATGGAGGAGATCGTAGCAATCCCCTGGCTGATGTCATAGGCACCCTTAATAGTATCAAACCGGGTTTCCCCGCTTTGCGTCGCACCGCCGACGATGCTGCTCAAACGGTCCATCGGCTTGCCGGTGTCCACGAACGCCAGGCCGATCTGCGCGAGATCAAACCCCTTGAACACGACATTGCTGCCGTTGAGGTTCGCCTTGCCCTGCAACGCGCTCATCAGGGCATGGGCGCTGAGCCCGGTCGTCTGGACATTGAAGTCGAGCGAGACATCGCCGGTCGTCTTCATCCGGCGCGACCCGCTCATAGCGGCGGCCAGCGGCTCCAGATCCACCTGCGTCATCGCGCTCTGAACCGCAATCGACAACGGCTGCTTCACATCGGCCGGGTCTATCACCTTCGCGTTGAGGGTAGCCGTCCCGCCAAACAGGCCGGACTTTAGATTGTCGATTGTCAAAACCCCGTCTTTCAAAAGAACGCGGGTTGAGGGCTTAACGAAGTTCCAACCACCATATGTGATGGACTGGGCGGACAGCGCGACATCCGTATTCATGCTCTGCATCCATCCGGTTTCAATGGTCTGCCGCGACCATTTCCCGCCATCGCCTGACGCGCCGCCGGATGCCCCTCCGCTGCCGTTTGCTGCACTCTCTTTTGCACCAAGAAGGCTGTCGAGCGGGATATTGCCTGCATCAATATTGCCCGCAATGGACGGCTTGGCTCCGTCATTGTTGATCTTCAGGTTGCCGCCGAACGTGGTATCGCCGAGGCTGGCCTTCATGCCGGACAGGTCGTAGACATTGCCGGTTTTTACGGCCTGGGCGTTAAAGCTGAACGGTTTTTCAAGCCCGGGTCCGCCGGTGAAGGCAGGGTTCATAATCTGGATTGCGCGCACAAGATTGGGATGCTGCGCGCCGATGGTCAGGTTGTTAAACGCCGGTGTATCCAAAAGGCCGGTCATGACTCCCGCCGCCTTGAGCTGGCCGTTCAGCGCAACGACTTTCGCATCGAAGGACAATTCCTGCGCCGTGCCTTTTGCTGCAACATTCGCTTCCGCCCCATTGATCGATTGAGGCAGTTTGGACGTGTCCATTTGGAGCGCCTGCATCAAAGCCTTCAGGTCGCCGGTCTTGCCGTAGAAGGATAGGTTGATACCGGACAGTTCATTCAGATTGGCAACCCGCCCCTGCAGGCTTGCCGCCGCGCCCATATAGTCCTGCACGGAGGCCACGTCGAATTCCAAAGCCCGCTTTTCAGCCGCGCCTTTGACCCGGATACCGCTGATCTTCTGGCGGTTATAAACCCCTTCCTGAACGCTGAGATCGAACTTCAGGTTTACAGGCATCTCGAAATTGCGGACAGGTTCCAGCGCCTTTTTGACATCAGCTTTTGCTGCGGTGTCTTTTTGCACAACCTGCTTTTTCTGCCCGTCGAGACGACCCATGATATGGTCAAAATCAACCTTGTCCGTGCTGATATCCAGCATGACATCGGGCCGCCCGCCGACGCCGGCCGGTTTATACGATCCAGCCAGCGCGACAGCCGTCTGGTCCAGTTGCAGCGAGCTGCTATCCAGTTTTACCGTATCGCTACTGACGCCGCCCTGGAGGTTGAACCGCGCCGTGCGGTAGATTTCCAGCGCCGGATTACCATCCTGTTCCGGTGCGAACGCGCGCAGCAACGTCGGCAATTGTTCCGAACTGCCAACGGCAGAGAACGTCACAACCGGGTCGGCGTAGGTAACGCCCTTTTCCCCGGATTGGGACGCGGTAGAGAAGCGGACCGCGGCCGACAGCTCCGCGGTCGTCTTGCCGGGCATATCGAGCGCCTTGGCAGCAATATCGATCGCCGCGCCGGATTTCTTAACCTGCGCCACAATCCCTTTGAACACCTTGCCGCCCGATTGTACGCCATCGGCGCTCAGCCGGATATCGCCTTCCAGCGGAAACGGCAGGCTGACGCTTTCCGGCAGGAAGCCCTTGTTGGGCGAAAGCTTCTGGCCCTTGGCAACCTTCTCTTCGACGTTTGGCTCCCTGGACTTGTCTGGCGCCGGGAACAACTGGTCAAGATTCAGCACGCCATCGAAAGCCATATCCGCATCCAGCCGGACCGGGTTGCGCGCTTTCAGGTTTGTCAGAACGACATTGCCCTTCCCCTTGGTCGCGCCGAATTCGATATCGATATCCTGCGACCGGACCTGGTCTTCATTGGCCGTGACCAGCCCGGTGAAGACCAGCTTCTGCGAGAGCGCAGGATCGGCTGCCGCGCCGCCCAAGGCCATGACGGCCCCGAGGTTGGCGGCCGCGATATTCATCTTGCCCTGGATCTCCAGCGGCTCCATCGCGACGATGCCCTTGAAACCAGCCTCGGTCTGGCCGTCCTGAAGGCTGATTTTGATATCTGCCGGAATTTCCTTTTTACCGCCGAGGGCGGCATCGGTGCTGGCCTCTATGCCGATCTTCTGGCCATTGTAAACGGCACTCCCCGACAGATCGAACGGACCCTGCAACGTGTCGGCGCGGAGCGTCGCATTGATCTGCTCTGCGGCTTGAATCTTACCGGACTGGCGGTCCGCGTATACGATACGTCCCTCCTCGATAATAACCTTTTCAAGGGAGATGTCGGTACCGCCGGACGACGCAGATGCTGCCCCGCCGGCCTGACCGGCAGTGGCGACCTGATCTGCCAGCAGCTTGTCGGACATCCAGGAATTTTGCCCGTCCGGCAGGATTTCCAAGGCAATGCCAGGGTTTACGAGCCGGACCGTATCCACGACAATCTTGCCGGAAAGAAGCGGCATCAGCTTCACACTGACATTCGCCTGTTTCATGTCGAGCAGCTTCTGCGCCTGGCCGCGCGGCGCGGCCACGGACAAACCTTCAATTTTCAACTGCGGCGACGGAATCAAAGAGAGGCCGATATCGCCCGCAATGGTCACGTCATACCCCGCCGCGCTCCTGGCCTGCTCTACGATCTGCGGCTTGTATTTGTTCCAGTCCACGAAAGACGGACCGATCAGCAAGGCGGCAACGATCAGGACAAGAATACCAAGGGTAACGGGAAGAGTGCGTTTCATGCGGGCTCCGGCAAATATCTTTGAAAAGGAAAAGGCTTTCAGCCCGAGTTATATAGCCCGGGATGGAGAATTCTCAAAGCTTTGATAAAAGAAATGGAGAATTTAAGACGGATCGTCGCTGTAACGGTCTTCAAACGTGCTCAGCGCGTCGAAGAGCGCCTCTAGTTGCGGCAAGACCGTGTTCTCCAGCGTGCGTTGCTGGTTTTTGGGGACCTTGAAGGCGATATTCTCATATATGATCCGTGCCGTATCCTTCAGATCCTGCAAATCGCTTTTCTTGTTCAACAGGCTGTTGTTGGCGTCGACAATGCGTTTGGACAGCATCAGCACGATGGCCCGGATGGTGGGATCGGATTCTTTCAACTTTTCCTGAAACTGCTGGCGGCTGATGACGATCAGGTTGACATCGGTGATCGCCTTCACGCTCGCGGTCCGCGGACCGTCGAAGATGAATGCCATTTCACCGACGATCTCCCCGGCCTGAAGCCGGGCGATCTCGATCTCGCGATCTTCCTTGGTGATATAAACCTTCACCTCGCCTGACTGGATCAGGTAGGCCTGCTGCCCGTATTCGCCTTCTTTGATAAGGATCTGCCCCTTGGAGACGGCCTGGCGTTCAAAAATCGCGGTGTCGTGACGTGACTTCATACAGACGATTGTAACCGCTCGCCACGAATTCACAAGAAGCAGATCAGGATCAGATCATATATTGGCCGCCATTGGCGGTAACCGTGGCGCCGTTGATGAACCCGGCCCGGTCGGACGCCAGGAACACCACAAGATCCGCGATTTCCCGCGGCGTACCCATGCGGGCCACCGGGATCTGGCGGATAATAGAGTCCAGAACGTCCTGTTTCATTGCAGCGGTCATATCCGTTTCGATATAGCCCGGACAGATCGCGTTGACCGTAATCCCCTTGGCCGCGCTCTCCAGCGCGAGCGCCTTGGTAAAACCGAGAATGCCAGCCTTGGCCGCGGAGTAGTTGGTCTGCCCGAACTGGCCCTTCTGGCCGTTGATGGAACTGATATTCACGATGCGGCCGAACCCGCGTTCGCGCATGCCGTTGATGATCGCCCGGCTCATGTTGAAGCAGGACGTCAGGTTGGTTTCGACAACGCCGTGCCACTGCGCCGCGGTCATCTTGTGAAGCACGCCGTCTTTTGTGATCCCGGCGTTGTTGACGAGGAGCGTCACCGGCCCCAGCGCGGATTCAATCCCGGCGCATCCGGACTGGCAGGCGTCAAAATCGGCCACGTCGAATTTGAATGTGCGGGCATTCGTCTGCTGCTCGCACGCTTTGGCCGCTTCTTCATTTCCGTGATACACAGCCGCGACCCGGTATCCTTCTTCCATCAGGCCGCGCGTAATTTCCAGACCGATCCCGCGCGTTCCGCCGGTAACGATCGCTACCCCCTTGTTCATTTATGCAACCTCTTTCCAGTCGTTTGAACCGTCGCGCTCCACGCACATGGCGATGCCCATACCGCCGCCGATGCACAAAGTCACGAGCCCTTTTTGCGCCTTGCGGCGCGCCATTTCATGCAGCAGAGTCACCAGCACGCGGCAGCCCGAGGCCCCGATAGGATGGCCCAGCGCGATAGCGCCGCCATTCACATTGACCTTTGCCGGGTCCAGTTGAAGTTCCTTCAAAACGCAGCAGGCCTGCGCCGCAAACGCTTCGTTGGATTCGATCAGGTCTAGATCTGCCGTTTTCCAGCCGGCTTTCTCCAGCGCCTTTTTAGATGCCGGGACAGGCCCGGTCCCCATGATGGCGGGATCGACCCCGGCGGTGGCCCAGCTTTTGATCCGGGCAAAAGGTTTCAGGCCGCGTTTTTTCGCTTCGCTTTCGCGCATCAAAACCACAGCCGCTGCACCATCGTTCAGGCCCGACGCGTTGGCCGCCGTCACAGACCCGTCGCCTTTAAAGGCGGGGCGCAGTTTGGACAGCCCTTCGGCAGTAACACCCGCGCGCGGGAACTCATCTTTATCGACGGCGACGTCTTCCTTTTTTACCTTGATGATGACGGGCACGATTTCCGCCTTGAACTTCCCGGCATTGATGGCGGCCTCGGCCTTTTGCTGCGACCCTGCGGCAAATTCATCCTGCTGCGCGCGGGAGATATCGAACTTCTCGGCAATGTTCTCCGCCGTGATGCCCATGTGATACAAGTTGAACGCATCCCACAGGCCGTCGGTGATCATCGTATCGGTCATTTCCGCATTGCCCATCTTAACCCCGGCGCGCAGATGCATGGCGTGCGGCGACAGGGTCATATTTTCCTGCCCGCCCGCTACGACGATATCGGCATCACCGGCAGCGATCGCCTGCGCGCCAAGCGCCACGGCGCGAAGGCCCGACCCGCAGACCTGATTTATGGTCAGCGCCGTTTTCACTTTCGGCACGCCTGCTTTCATGGCGGCCTGCCGCGCCGGGTTTTGTCCCTGCGCCGCGGTCAAAACCTGGCCCAGAATGACGTCATCGACCTCCTCCGGGCCGATGGATGCATCGCTCAATACCGCCTTGATCACCTGCGCCCCAAGCTCATACGCGGGCGTATTGGAAAACGCGCCGCTGAACGTACCGATGGCGGTGCGCTTTGCGGAAACGATGACTATGGGGTCGGATGTATCGGTCATGGCAGGTCCTTCGTGCGAGATTCTTGGAAAAGACGGTTGGAACGTAGCCCGCACGCCGCGTCATTTCAAGAAGCAAGGTACGACGGAATGAAAGAAAATTATTGCTGCAACGCAAACCAATCGGCAATCGGTTTCCAGATATCGGCAACCGCGTTTTTTCCCGCAATCAAACCGACATGGCCGGTGCTGCATATCAGCCTGTCGCCTTTTAATCGCTGATCCGCAAAGGCGAGCGCGGAATCCAGCGGCACGATGCGGTCCTCTTTCGCAGCGACCACCAGCGTCGGCGCCGCAATCGCGCCTGCCTTGATGGATTTGCCCGCCACCTGCCATTCTCCGCGAAACGGGAGGTTTTGCTCATACCATTCTTCCATGCATGCCATGGCAATCCCGGCCGGAAGGTCCAGCCCGTCATTGAGCCAGTCCTCCACCGCCACGAACATCGGCGCGCGCGGATCATCTTCGGCCATGCGGGAAAAAGAGGAAAACTTTTTGATGCTGCCTTCCGGGTCCAACGTGGCAAAAACCGCCTGCATCCAGCTTTCAGGCAAGCGGCTATATTGTTTCATATAAGGAAGCGCCATCGGCTTCATCAGCGACAGCCGCGCCTTGAGCGCCCCCTTTTCATCATGAAAGTTCCATGGCATGGCCAGCATGACGCAGCCGCGCACGAGATCGGAACGCAGCACGGAGACCGCCGCAGAAAACAATCCGCCCATACAGTAGCCGAGAACCAGGCACCGGCCCTGCAGGAATTCAAGCGCCGGGATCAGCCGTTCCTGCAGCAACCTCGTCATATCTTCCTGCCCGGGATCTGCAACAGGAATACCCCAATCCAGAAGATAGGCATCGAACCCTTGCCCCGCCAGCCAGCGCAGCAGGGAACGATCGGGGACCAGATCGAGGATATCCGACCGGTTGACCAGTGACGGGATAAGAACAATGGGCACGGGATGTTTGCCGGCGCCGGGCGCCGCGCGGTAAAGCCGCGCTTCCCCCGCCTGCCAGACACAGGGCAGCGGCGGCAAATTCCTCTTATATATATGCTGCTGGTATTTCTGGATGCCCTTGAAAAAATCCTGCAGCGTGTCCCCGTCAAACGCCGTTCCTCCGGCAAGACCGGCGGAGGCAATCGACGCCATCCCCAGCTGGAATGGCAATGGTTTCGGCCCGCTGCGCATCAATTTATCCTTATCTGTCTTTTATAGGCGCAAGGACATGCGAAAAGGAAGGATAAAGGGGTACAAATCCGCAACATAAGTATTCTTTTGCCTTGCAAAAAAACTTTGTGCATAATAATAGTTAATAATTCTCGCAGCATCTTAATGGAGGACATGGCCATGGCCACTGCCAAAAAGAAATCTGATGAACCTACGGTCATCAAAAAGTACGCTAACCGCCGTTTGTATGACACAGGGCGCAGCAGTTATGTAACGCTGGAAGATTTGTGCGAAATGGTCAAGGAAGGCCATGATTTCGTCGTTTATGATGCAAAGTCCGGCGAAGACCTCACCCGCTCCGTCCTGACCCAGATCATCGTGGACCAGGAATCGAACGAAGGCCAAAGCCTCCTTCCCATCGGTTTCCTGCGTCAATTGATCGGTTTTTACGGCGACAATCTCGGCCCGCTCGTGCCGAACTATCTGGAACACACGATCCAGACCTTCGCCAAGAACCAGGAGCAACTCCGCCAGCAGATCAACAAATCGATCGAAGGCATGTTCCCGGTTCCGAACCTGGAAGAAATCAACAAGCAAAATATGGCCATGTTCGAAAACGCCATGCGCATGTTCCGCCCGTTCGGAACGCAGGGCAAAGACGACAAGTAAGCCCCTTGCCGCAACAAAACAAAAACCCCGCCGGAGAGCGGGGTTTTTTGCATCCTGTGATCGTTATTACAGGCCGCGCACCAGCGTAGCGATCTTGTCGCGGCTGTCCATGGCGATGTCCATGTTGGCAGCGTCGATCTCATTCGAAATGGCGATGAACCGGCCTTGGTCCTCAAAGAAGATCAGGGAGGACGATGTGCTTTGCGAATTCGAACCGACGCAGGCCACTTCATACAGGGCCATCGCCTTGCCTGCACCGTTGGACGGCGACGGCATGGAGGCAAAATCCCCGCCGCACTGGGTTTTCTGGTAGGCGATATAATCGTTCACCATCTTCTCGAATCCGCCCTTCATCATCTTCACAGAAGCGAGACCCTTGACATTGCTGCTGTCCGTCCAGCCGAAATTGTCGGCGCCGGAAAAACCTGCTGCCGGACGCACGCCGTTGACGTTCAATCCGGATTTTTGCAGCAGCGACTGGATGCTCGCACGGTCGTATCCGCTGCCCGATCCTGCGCTTGGTGTGACCGCAGCCACAGCCTGGGCAACGGCGGGCAGCGCCGCGGCAGAGACATAGCCGGCCGACGGCGTAATCGCATCATACCGCCCGCCGGCAGACGCCGAACGGTCCGGTGCAGAAACCGAAATTGCCTTTTGGCGCTGCAAATCGCCGACCTGTTTTTGCAAAGATTGAACCTGGCGGGTCAGTTCGCCAACCTCATTCGTGCTGTTGGAACGGTCCGTATCCGCAATGGAAAGCCGCGCTTTAAGCTGGGCATTGTCCTGTTGAATGGTGGCCAGTTGGTTCTGGTAGGTTGCCGATGCGCGGTCTTTCATCTCCATCTCGCGTTTCATGCCGTCGAGCGCCAACTGCAGCGACGCCACCTGATCGGCGCGCGTTGCGCCGCTGCTTTGAACATCGACCAGTTGCAGGCGGTACTTGTCCGCATCCTGCCGCGCGGCGATCAACTGGTCGCGCAACGAAGCATTGTCTTTCTTGATGGATTCCACGCTGGTCATCAAATCGGCCAGTTGCTGCGTATTGACCGCGCCGGTCTTGGCGGCATATTGCGCATCGGCAAGCTGTTTATCCTTGGCAGCCATATCGGCTTTCATTTTCTCAAGGCTTTGCGTCACAGTGAGGTTCTGTGATTTAAGGGCCGCTATTTCCTGATCGGCGGCTGCTTTCGCCTTACCCACTTCCTGCGCCACACGCTGGTCGGCGGCGGCGGGATCGATCTTGGGCTGCGCCTTCAATCCGGCGATTTCCTGATCCTTCTGAGTCAGGGTGGCCTTCATCGCATCAAGCTGGGATTGAAGCGCCATACGCTCCTGCGATGTTCCGGCCGTTTTAGACGTTACATCTTTTTGCAGCGCAGCCACCTGATTTTGCAAAGCGGCTTTTTCTGTGGCTGCGGCCGCCTTCTGGTCATCCAGAGATTTCTGCAGGGACGCGATCTGCTGCGTCATGGCATCCTGCCCCGCGCCGGCGGCTTGCGCCTCTTTCGCCGTCTTCTCCAAAGCGGCGATGCGGGTCTGCATTGCGGCTTTTTCCGCAGCAATAGCGGCATCTTTGTCTGCCAGAGATTTCTGCAGCGTGGCGACCTGCTGCGCCAGCCCGGCCTGGTCCGACATCCCGGCACTCTTCTCGGTCAGCGTTTTCTCCAACATCGCCACTTTTTGGGTCAGCGCTGTTTTTTCCGTTTCCATTGCCTGTGTCCTGGCGGCGAGTTGGCGGTCAATCTCACCCTGAACCAGTTTTGTGCTGTCCGCGATTTTTGCGTTGGCATCATCCAGGTCTTTTTCCAGCTGGCTCAGCCTTTCGATCTGCTTTTGCGTCGCGACGGCCGGGTCGAACAGCATCTGTTCGATCTCCGCCTTCTCGCGGTTGCAACTCATACGCTCCTGCTCCAGTTGCTGGCCAAGGCGGCGAATTTCACGCTCTGCTTCGTTATAACGCTTTGTCGCCTGCTCCAGATCCCAGTCACCGGCGACAGCGGCAAGGCTCTTGTCTTCGGCGCGGACTTTAAGCGATTCAAGCTGCTTGGCCAGGTTGGCGTTGTCTTTTTGTGCGGCTTCCAGCTTCGCCTGGAGATCGACAATCTGCTTGAGCGATTTGGTTTCCGTGTTGATGGCCGTTTCCGCGATACGGGTCTGGGACTGACGCAGCGAATCTTCAAGCTGCTTGTTCTTGATTTCCAGCTCGTTGGCGCGCGCCTCAAGCTTGGTGATTTCTTCGCTGGTTTTCTGCGCATCCCCTGCTTTTCGCGCATCGCCGGCTTTCAGCGCGGCAATCTGGTCCTGCAGCGTTTTTTTCTCGGTTTGAAGCGCATCGATCTGTTTTTGCAGATCCGTATCCGCGGCGCCGGTGCTGTTTATTCTTTGTTTCAGGGAAGCGTTTTCCGCCTTCAGGTCGGCAATGTTCTGCTCCATCGTTTTAATTTCAATGGAAGCGCGTGCCGCATCCGCAGCAGGCGCCGTCGCAGCGAGGGCAGCCGCTGTGGGTTCTTTGACTTCAGGCTTCACAGGCGCCGGCGGGGACGGGCGGCGAACGAGCTCGGCCGTTTTTACAGGCGCGCTTTCCGCAGCTTTTGCTGCGTCATTTGCCGCGGCAATTTTTGGCTCTTCCTTGTCTTCGACAGGCGGTGGCGGCACAGATGTTTTCTTGCTTGCTTCAACGACCTCCGGCTCCTCCGCCTTTGCAGACTTGCCAAAGTTTTTGCGCGGCGCGGCGCTCTCGCTGGCTTCCGCTTCCTGCGCGCTCATGCTTGCAGCAAAATTATTCACCGCGCCTTTTTCCGCATCGGCAAGCTGCTGTTTCTGCGCATTGATAGCGCCCGCGGAATCGGATCCCTCTCCCGCCTTGGTTGCATCAAAGCCCTTTGCCGCCACACCGGCTTGCGCTGTCAGAACGTCTTTCGATTGTGCGCCCGTCCCGGCCGCGCCGCCTGCAGCAACTTTCAGGCCTTCCATGCAATCCTGCAGTTCCGTCTGCCCTTTGCTGATTTCCGGCATGGCGAATGCGTAGTTCTGATCGGCGATCTTGACCTTGATCTGCTGCGACTTGTTCAGCGCGTCGAAAAATCCCGAATCCCAGCCGAGACGGATGACAAGCGCCCGCTCCGACGTCGGCATCATGTCATAGGCGCGGATTTGCCCGGGCCCCGGCTGCAGGTTGATTTTAAGCGCCTTGTCGCGGTTGAAAACTTCTTTCTGGAAGTCAATGGCAAGGGAGTATTCTTCTGCGAGGTTGCGCCCAAGGCTGAGCACCACGCCGTCATCGTATTTCCGCGACAACGTGCAATAGGAATTGCCGCCCTGTGCAGAACGGTCGACCTTGGTGACCGCCCATGAGCCCTGCGGCTGGAGCGATCGTTCCTGTCCCTGCGCGGGCGAAAACACCGCGGTAGACACAAAAAGGCCGGTAAAAAGCGTGGAAGCGAGGAAACGGTTAAGGCGCATCGGTATTTGTCCTGCAAGCAATCTGAAGGTCTAAAGACTCGATTGGTGTAAATTCACACAGAACAATACAGTCTGGAGCGCAGCCGTCAAAGCGGCATTTTAAGGAAACAGCCGATAAACCCCAGCTATTTGCCGTGATCGGCGGACGGCAAGGCCAAAGGATTACCCGGCCTTGTCGAGGCTGATGGTCAGCGTGCGCTGCCCGTTGTCCGGATCGGTGTTCAACTGGCCGAACGGGCGGGTTTTATCCGAACCGTACTGATCCAGCAGGCTTTGAACCGCCTGCTCGAACGTGCCCGAAACATCGACGGCCTTTTTTACAGGCAGGCTGACGACATCGTCCCACACCACCGTAACCCCGGCCTGCGCCGCCCATTGATCCAGCGTTGCCTGCAAGGATGAACCGGCCGGCGCCGTCCACGTGTCATTTATGGCCGGAATCGCAGCCTGGACCGGCTGCGCCGCCGGTGCCGGAACTGCCTGGGGAACACTTGCCAGAGTTTTGCGCCCGCCTGCGGATTCCACATGACCGGCGATGCCGGATGCTGCGCTGTTCTCGGCGAGCAGCTGCGTGACGGCATCTTCAAAACTGCCGCTCATCTTCATGTCCTGCGCCACTTTGCCGTCCTGGTCGGATTCCCATTGCAGGTCATACCCTGCGCGTTCGGCCCATCGGCTGAGCACGATTTTCATGTCTTCTCCCGCGCGCGCTTCCCACAAGGTCGGCGCTGCGGCAGGCGCAGGCATCGCGGTTACAGGGGCCGGGCGCGGTGCGGAATCCACTCGCGGAGAAATCGGCATCGGCTGCGCCGGGGCCGCAGCATCAGGCGCAGCATCGTCCGCACGCGAAACCTTGCGCCCTGTCGTAACGGGGTCCGGCGCGCGCGGCTGTTCGGGCGGACGCGGCGTAACCTGGCTGACTTTCATCTGCTGCTGTTCCGGCTGCTGCTGCCGGTCCGCGCCCTGGACGATATCGTCAAAATTCTTCGGCATCGGTTTTGCCGCAACATCGGCAGGCAGCAACGGCACAGGCGCAGCACTTGCAACCGGCGCGGCTTCAACCGCAGGCACGGCGGCGCTGCGCACCGTATCTGTCATCGGCCCCACCACCGGCGTATTCTTTCCGGCGTAACAGGCCTCAAGCGCCTTGTATTGCGCGCCGACATTGCCGAGAGTGAACTTCATGGAGTTTTCTTCGATATCCAGCCCGAGCGTCTGCGCATTCTGCAGCGTCCGGTAGACATCGCCGAGCGGACGCAGATTGACGATCAGCGTGCTGGATGTAAAAGCGGTTGCGCTGGCCTGCTTGATATATCCCGTGCCGACGCTGAGCGTAACGGGGTATTTCCGGCCCTTGGTGAAAATATCCTGGCGGAAATCGACCGCCATGGCGAGCAGTTTTCCCCCGCCGCCCGACAGGCGCACAACATAACCGTTGTCGTATTCGGTCGAAAGGACACAGGGCATTTTCACGCCGGAAAGGCCGCGCACGTTGGAAAGCTGGGTCGCGCCGACGCTCCATTCGCTCGCGGGCGTAAACAGTGGGGCGTCCTGTGCAGATGCCGGAAC
>JBDHTU010000020.1:0-17102 GCA_039808805.1 Micavibrio sp. | reverse complement strand
CTGACGACCTATGAAGACAGGGAGAAGGCGGTCGCGCGCGGGTATCTTTCCGGCTTCGCCAAATGGTGCGGGCTTGCGTGGGAAAAAGATTATTACGTCCCTTACACAACCGCGTTGAAAGCCGAGCACAAGAAGGGCTGGACCCCGTATCAATACGCCTATACCGAAGTGTTGCATGGCATGGCGATGGGGGCGGCTGTGCGGTCTAAAAAGGGCGAAACCTGCGATGCGACAGAAAAAGCGCGTGTTGCAGGACTTGCGAAGAAGTAAGGGATGCGATGAATATCGTCCTCGGCTTTTTAAAACAGGTTGATCTAAGGGACATATGGCTAACCGAAGATCGAGGCTTCACACCGTGGCTTGCGCAAGAGCAAAATCTAAAAATCTTATCCGAGACTATAGGCGTAGAACTTGAGCTGGAAGCACAAGAGAAAGATGTTGGCCCATTTAGGGCAGACATTCTTTGTAAAAGTACTTTGGATGATACCTGGGTGCTTGTTGAAAACCAGATCGAGCGAACAGATCATAAACATTTAGGGCAATTGCTGACGTACGCAGCCGGGTTAGACGCTGTCAGCATTGTATGGATAGCCGCGAAATTTTCTGAAGAACATCGCAAGGCCATAGATTGGCTCAACGATATTACCGATGCTAAGTTTCGCTTCTTTGGGTTGGAGGTAGAGCTTTGGAAGATCAACGATTCATTGCCTGCGCCAAAATTCAATATCATTTCGAAACCGAATGACTGGGGTAAACGGGTTAAGCTGGCTGCACAAGAATTGGAAGACAGCGTGAATACGCCGACACGTGAGTTGCGGGTAAAATATTGGACACATCTAGCTGAATCTTTTTCTAAAAACGGTTCGAAATTAAAGATTCGTCATAGAAAACCAATTAACTGGCAAGATTTCGCTTTGGGGCGTGCTAACACAAATATGCGCATATCAATAAATGTTCGTGATGCGTCTTTAACGGCTGGTGTGTATCTATATCAAAATATGAAAGCGCTTTACCCGGTTCTGTGGAGCCAAAAAGATGAGATAGAAAGAGATCTTGGGTTTTCTCTGGATTGGAGAGAGGAGCCGGATACCCCTACCTCTATCATAAGCGTTAAGAAGGATATGAATCCTACCGACGAAGCGGATTGGCCGAACCAAAATTTATGGTTTCAGAGCACGCTGGAAAAACTGGCAAAGGTTTTTGGTCCCAGAATTCAAAGAATAGAAATAGCATCGGAATAGCATCATAAAATGTCGGGCAATCGTTTCGGAACACTCTTCCAATATCAGACTTTCGGTGAAAGCCATGGGCCGGCTATCGGGTGCATCGTTGATGGCGTGCCGCCGCGCATCGACCTGAGCGAAGCCGACATTCAGAAATATCTCGACCGCCGCAAGCCGGGGCAGAGCCGCCATACCACGCAGCGGCAGGAACCGGACGAAGTGCAAATCCTTTCCGGCGTGTTTGAAGGGCAAACCACCGGCACCCCGATCGGCCTGCTCATCGAAAACGTGGATCAGCGGTCCAAGGATTACGGTGACATTGCCACCAAATATCGTCCCGGCCACGCAGACTTCACGTATGACGCCAAATACGGCATTCGCGATTATCGCGGCGGGGGGCGGTCTTCCGCGCGGGAAACCGCCATGCGCGTGGCAGCCGGTGCCGTGGCGCGTAAAATCTTAAATCATGCGATTGGCGACAAAGTCGCCATTCGCGGCGCGGTGGTTCAGGTGGGCTCGCACAAGATCGACCGCGCCAATTGGGATTGGGCGCAGGTGGAGCAAAACCCGTTCTGGAGCCCTGATGCGGCGTCCGTTCCGGTATTCGAAAAATTCCTCGATGAAAAGCGCAAGAGCGGATCGAGCGCGGGTGCGATTGTCGAGATCGTGGCGAGCGGCATTCCTGCGGGTCTCGGCGCGCCAGTGTATGACAAGCTGGATGCGGACCTTGCCAAGGCGATGATGTCCATCAACGCGACCAAGGCGGTGGAGATCGGTGCGGGGTTTGATGCGGCGCTGCTGGGCGGGGAAGAAAATGCGGATCAGATCCGCGCAGGTGCAGACGGCAAACCCGTGTTTCTGTCAAACCATGCCGGCGGCATCCTCGGCGGCATTTCGTCGGGCCAGGACATTGTCGTGCGGATTGCGTTCAAACCGACCAGTTCCATCCTCACGCCGGTGCAAACCATCGACACGCAGGGCAATGAAACCGATATCGTCACCAAAGGGCGTCACGATCCGTGCGTTGGCCTGCGCGGCACACCTGTCTGTGAGGCGATGATGGCCTGCGTTCTTGCCGATCACTGGCTCCGACACAAGGCACAAAATCTATGAGCGAAAAACTGACCGACGCGGAAATTGAAAAAGAATTGAAAGACCTTGATGGGTGGGCGCTGGCGGAAGGGCGCCCCGCAATCACCAAGAAGTATAAGTTCAAGGATTTCCGGCATGCCTGGACGTTCATGGAAGATGTCGCAATGGAAGCTGATGCGATGAGCCACCATCCCGAATGGACGAACATTTACAACCGCGTCGAGGTTATCCTGACCACGCACGATGTCGGCGGCGTATCGGAACTGGATTTCGATCTCGCTGCGATCATGGATGAAATTGCCGCGGACGTTGCCAAGGGCATTGAATAACCCGTCTACGCGCGGGGCAGTGCTTTAAACGGCCGCGTGTGAGATGGGCAGAAAATGCGCCTTGCGAAAAGAACGCGTTTTTTCGTGGCGGTCCGGCCTTTTAATACCATCGTCATCATTTCCGGGCTACCTTCTTCTTTGTCGTTTTCTTGGACGCGGCCTTTTTCGCCGTGCCTTTTTTGGGACCCGGCTTCTTTTTCACGGCAGTCTTTTTCGTTCCTGCTTTCGGGCCGGGTTTTTTCTTCGCTACAGTCTTTTGGGCTGTGCTTTTCTTCTTCGGAGCCTTGCCGCCGATTTTTCCGCCCTTGCGCGAGGAAGCATGGCTTTCCTTCTTGCCGCGGCCAGAGCCCGATTTCTTCCCACCGCCGGATTCCTTGTTCACAGTGGCCCAAGCGCGGCGTTCGGCCTCATCTTCGGATACGCCGCGCTTTTCATAGCCTTCTTCAATATGCTCGGCCTTGCGCTTTTGCTTGTCAGTATAGGATGATTTATCGCCTCTGGGCATGATGTTTCTCCTTTGAAACACCAATGAAATTCCTTGTGCAGGGTTCCAAAACCGCGTGACTTTACCCCGCTGATCGCTATGATCGTCTATCTTCAGACAGGCAGGGCCGGACATGACACGCCGTTTAAAATCTTTCTTTTACAACCGCAAGCCGCAGGAACAGCAGGCCGCACAGCGCCGCCAGTGGAGCTGGCTGGAATTCGGCAAAGGCGCTCTGCGCAAATTGTGCCTGTTTATCGGCGGCGTGGTCGTATTTTCCATTCTGATGGGGATTTTGGCCGCCACCTTTCTCGGCAGCGAAAAAGCCCTCCCCAAAGAAATGGTGCTGGTTTTGAACATCACCAAGCCGATTTCCGAAACGGCGGCGACACGTTCGCTCAGCGATCCGCTGGGTAGTGCCGATATGACGGTCGAGGATGTCGTCGCGACACTGGACCGCGCCGGCAAGGATGACCGCGTGCGCGGCATTCTTGTAGGGCTAGACCATGCGGGGATGGAGCTTGCACATATCCAGGAACTGCGCGCGGCGGTGAAACGTTTCCGCAACGAAGGCAAGTTCGCCTATATCTACACCGCATCGTTTGCCGATCTCGGCAGCGGGGTAGGGGCGTATTACTTCGCATCATCCTTTGAAAAAATCTGGATGCAGCCTGTGGGCATGGTGACATTGTCCGGCCTTGCGTTTGAAATGCCATTCGCGAAAAAGGTGCTCGAAAAGGTTGGCGCCAACCCGGAATTCCTTCACCGCGAAGAATATAAATCCGCGATGGAAAGCCTGACGCACGAACATATGTCCGCGCCGAACCGCGAGATGATGACATCCATCCTGAATGAATTTTCCGGCCAGATTTTTCACGACATTGCCGAGGACCGGAAACTGAAAAACAAGGATCTTCAGGCGGTGTTCGACACCGGCATCCTGACCGGGGAAACGGCGTTGAAGACCGGTATAATCGACCGGCTGGATTATGCGGACGTGCTGATTGAGGAAACTCTGCAAGATGTCACCGGGCAAACGGAAGATCGTGACGCACTGGTTCCGGCCGAAGATTATTTCGATGCAACGCTGGAGGATGAACCTGTGAAGGCGGCGGCCAATGTCGCGCTGGTGCGCATTTCCGGCCAGATCGTGCCGGGCAGCGAGCCGGAACCGGGCGTGGCCACGGGGGATTATATCGCCTCCGCCATTCAGGAAGCGGCGGACATGAAACGCATCAAGGTCATCGTTCTGCGCGTGGACAGCCCCGGCGGGTCACCCTCCGCGTCGGAAACCATTCGCCGTTCCGTGATCTATGCGAAAAACAAAGGCAAAAAAGTTATCGTGTCCATGGGGCCCGTCGCAGCGTCCGGCGGATACTGGTTGACCGTCAATGCCGATCATATCTTCGCGTTGCCGACCACGCTCACCGGCTCTATCGGCGTCATCATGGGCAAGATAGAAATCAGCCAGATGTGGGAAAAGATCGGCGTCAATTGGGATTCCATCACGTGGGGAGAAAATGCGCGCCTGTGGTCCATGAACGCGCCGCTGGATGAAAAAGGCCGCGCCGTTCTCAACACAGCCATCGACGATACGTATAAATCCTTTATCGATCGTGTGGCCGAAGGGCGCAAGTTAGAGCGCGACAAAGTCCGCGCCATCGCCAAGGGCCGTGCCTGGACGGGGCTTCAGGCGCAAAAGAACGGTCTTGTGGATCAGATCGGCGGGCTGGATACCACGCTGGATTACGCGGCCCAGCTTGTCGGCGCCAAGAGCCGGGGCGATCTGAAAATCATCTCGCTGCCGGAACCGCTCTCTGCGTGGCAGGAAATCATGCATCTTCTGGGGCAGGGCGTGTTTGCGGGCAATCTTGGCGGTGCATCCGCGCTTTTGGAACCTGCGGCACCGTTGCTGGAGAATGTAGAGGCGATACAGCGCGGCGGGCCGGTGCAGGCCTATGATGCGGACCTGCTTTACGTGCGTCCGTAAGCCGTTACTCCCACGCGTCCGGTGAGGTCGGGCGGGAGGAGATGAGCGGATATATCCGCGCGGCGAAATCCGTGTAGTTCATGATGATGTGATCCGGGCTCAATCCCTTTTCGAGGATGGCGACCGCGGATTTAAGGCCGTAAGCGAACGGGACGACCTTTCCCGGCAGGACGTCATTGGCCGCCAGCGCCGCGATGACATCCTTGTGACGGTCGCCGATATACCAGATGACGTCCTCTTCCGTGACCTCCTTTATATCGCGCAGTGCGCGGAGAAGCGGATCGGGGTGCGGTTTTGACCGCTGGATATCCTCGCGGAATATCTGCGCTTTGAAATATCGGCTCAGGTCGAATTTCTGCAAAACGTCGTGGCCGTAACCTTTGCCGAGGCCGTTGCTGACGATACCCATCGTTATATTTTCGTCGCGAAACATGTTCAGCAGCGTATAGATACCGGGGCAGGGCTGGACGATCTGGTCTACTTCCTTGCGGCGGATGGAATGAAGGGCGCGGTGGACGAGGAGACTCGGCTGTTTTTCTTGATCCAGAGAAAAGTCCGGGTGGGGTTTTTTCTTGTAAGCCCACGCTGTCGCCCGGAATATCGTGTCATCGATGAATTCCAGAACGCCGAGCATACGCGGGTGAATGTGCCGGACAGTCGTGCCATCCATGTCGAAAAGAACGATGGTGGGTTTTTCAGAGATCATCCCGTTCCACTTACCCGCCGGTCACCGCCCGGGCGATATGCCGCGCGTTCAGCCCGGCCTGTTCATATTGTTTCTCCGGTGTATCATGATCCTGGAAGATATCCGGCAGGTGAAGGGTGCGAATTTTCAGTTTTCCACCGTCAAGCAGTCCCTCGCGTGCCAAAAATTGCAGAACGAATGCGCCGAATCCTCCGGCAGATCCTTCCTCGACGATGACCAGCGTTTCGTGGTTTTTCGCAAGATCGCGCACCAGCGCCTCATCCAAAGGTTTTGCGAAACGGGCGTCGGCAACGGTGGTGGAGATTTTTTTCTGCTCCAGCATATCGGCGGCGAGCAGCGCCTCTTTCAAGCGCGTGCCGTAGGACAGGATGGCAGCGCCGCCGCCTTCCCGCACGATGCGGCCTTTGCCGATGTTCAACGCCGTGCCTGATTCCGGCATCTCAACGCCGATACCTTCACCGCGCGGATAGCGGAACGCGATAGGGCCATCGTTATAAGCCGCAGCGGTCGTGACCATATGGGCGAGTTCCGCCTCATCGCCCGGCGCCATCAGCACCATATTGGGCAGGCAGCCAAGATAGGAAATGTCGAACGATCCCGCATGCGTCGCGCCGTCCGCGCCGACCAATCCTGCACGGTCCATCGCGAAACGGACGGGCAGGTTTTGAATCGCGACATCGTGCACCACCTGGTCATACGCGCGTTGCAGGAAGGTGGAATAAATCGCCACGAACGGTTTGTACCCTTCGCACGCCAGACCCGCCGCGAAGGTTACGGCGTGTTGTTCGGCGATGCCGACATCGAACGTGCGGTCCGGGAATTCATACCCGAACAAATCCAGCCCGGTGCCGGATGGCATGGCGGCGGTGATGGCGACGATTTTGTCATCCTTGCGCGCCTCCTTGATCAGGTTTTGCGCGAACACCTTGGTATAGGACGGCGCGTTGGATTTCGCCTTGTACTGGTCGCCCGTCACGACATCGAATTTGGACACGCCGTGCATCTTGTCGGCGGAGGATTCTGCCGGCGCGTAGCCTTTGCCTTTTTTCGTGATGGCGTGGATCAGCACCGGGCCGCTAGGCGGATTGTCCCGCATGCTGGTGAGGATGGAGACAAGCTGTTCCAGGTTATGACCGTCCACCGGGCCGATATAATAAAAGCCCATCTCTTCGAACATCGTGCCGCCGCCAAGTGCCGCGCGCGCTGTTTCTTCGGCGCGTTTGGCGGCGTTCTTGATGGGAGAGGGCAGCATGTTTGCAACTTTTTTCGCCGCATCGCGTGCGCCGAGATAAGGCTTGCTCGATACAAGGCCGGTCAGATATTTGCTCATCGCGCCGACGGGCGGGGCGATCGACATGTTGTTGTCGTTCAGGATCACGATCATCCGGCTTTTCAATGTGCCGGCATTGTTCATCGCCTCATACGCCATGCCCGCGGACATCGACCCGTCGCCGATCACGGCGATGACATGGTTGTTGTCGCCCTTCAGGTCGCGCGCGGCGGCCATACCAAGCCCGGCGGAGATGGAGGTGGAAGAGTGCGCGGCGCCGAACGGGTCGTATTCGCTCTCGCTGCGTTTGGTGAAACCGGACAATCCGCCGCCCATGCGCAGCGTGCGAATTCTGTCGCGGCGTCCGGTG
Source organism: Micavibrio sp. (assembly GCA_039808805.1). Classification (GTDB taxonomy): domain Bacteria; phylum Pseudomonadota; class Alphaproteobacteria; order Micavibrionales; family Micavibrionaceae; genus Micavibrio_A. The sequence continues at coordinate 9,638 of JBDHTU010000020.1, read as the reverse complement.
AGTATTTTGTGCGGGTAGGCCTGATGCCCCACGTCCCAGATCAGGCGGTCGTCCGGCGTATTGAACACGGCATGGATGGCGACGGTGAGTTCGATAACGCCGAGCCCTGCCCCCAGATGCCCGCCCGTGACGGAGACGGCGTCGATGGTCTCCAGCCGCAATTCTTCGGCCACTTGTTTCAACTGCTCTATATCCAGTCCGCGCATGTCGGCTGGATCCTGAACCCGGTCCAGAAACGGCGTGCGGCTTTCCGTGGATAGGATAGGCTTTTCAGGGGCTTGTTTCATAATGTCTGTTTAAACAATCCCGGCAAGATTTGCCATAGAATTTAAAATATTAACGCTCAAATATTATTGACATAATTTATAATATTCTGTTTATTTGTATCCGTATTTAATAAGTAAGAGGATGCGGATATGGCCAAAGTTCTTCTGATCACCATGGGCGGCACGATCGATGCCGCGCCGTATTCCGAAAAGGATGGCGAATACCCCGTCAATGCGACCATGACGGGCGAAAACCGCGCAGCGGTCGCGCTCAAGGATATTTTTTGCGAAAAAGCGCCCGTTGCCAAAACCGAAATATACACCTTTGCGTTGTGCGATAAGGACAGCAAGGATGTGGATCGCCGGGATCGCGACGCCTTGCGCACCATCGTTTTGCAGGCTTCGAAGAGATATGACCGCATCATTGTCACGATGGGAACGGACCGCATGTGCGAAACGGCGCAGGATATTGCCGGTAAGGTTGAAAGGCTGGGATGCCCTGTCGTCTTTACGGGCGCGATCTGGCCGCTCGCCAACGGCAAAAAATCCGACGGATGGCACAATTTAACCAGCGCAGCCTTTGCCAACGATAATGTCGGGCAGCACGTCTATATCGCCATGGGCGGTGTCTTCGCCCGCGCCGAGCGTATGAAAAAAGATTTTGAAAGACGTGAATTTGTAGAAGCCGCGGCTCCGCTGCCTTCTTGTCTGTAAGGGAGAGTATTATGCCTCAACGTGAATGGGCGGAAAAAACCGAAAACGGCGAAAATTTATATTCTGTCCATTATAGTCCGGCAGAAAGACAGGCGCGTCAGGTCGCAAGTTCCGATGCCGCGCTTTTTCCCGGTATCACGATCCGCGCCGCCGTGCCCTCCGATTTTGCATCCATTCAAAAACTATCGACTGGTATGGCGGGATATCTACAGGCTCATTTCGGAAGCGCGATGAAGAAGGCGAATTTCGATCAGGTCTGCGAGAGAATTAGCAAGCGGGAAGCGCAAGGAAATCCGCCTGCTACCGAACAATTGGTAGCTGTCGAACAAGGGCAGATCGTCGGTTTTGTGCGTCTTCAGCACCGGCCAGAGGAAAACGCTTCCGTAATCTCTCACATGTTTGCGATCTCTTCCGGCCAAGATGCAAAAAGCCCGGTTGCGGATGATCCTAAAACAATCGCAGCCAATATTCCCCGCATGCTGGAACGCGAAGCGTCCGAGCGCGCGCGCAAAAGCGGTTCGACGGCGCTTTTGGTGAATGCTGGTAATTATAACAGTTGGATTTGGAACGAGACATTCCCGGGCTATAGAAGAGCCGATGGAACCGCTAGCGCGCCCGTTCTTACGAAGCATCTTTAACGGGCGGTTTATTTCTTCGGAAAACAATGGGCGAAGGTATCCGGCACCTTGCAGGGGATGACGTCCACCCGGTCCCACACTTTGCCGCTTACATACGGCTCCCGCGCCAGCCAGGCGTCCAGCGCCGCGCGGTCGGGAAAATCCATGATCATGACTGAGCCGTTCATTTTTCCGGTCTCGTCCATCATCGCAGCGCCGATCAACTGGTTGCCGCTGGCGACGGAATCCGCGCAGGTTTTCAAATGCGCATCGCGGGCCGCCATGCGGCGGTTCAGCGCGTCATCGTCTTTTCCGTCATGTCCGATGACTATAAATTGCATGCGCATTCCTCTTTTATAAGGTGGGATAGGGATGCTGCGATTCCGCATGGCGGGTCATGCTGCCGGCCAGCAGCGTCCGCTCCCTTTGAGTAAGGCAAAGCTGCGCGGCGATATCGGGGGGTTCTTTCCAAATATCTGGTGACAGCCAGCAGAGTGATGTCGGCAATAGAAGGGGGAGGCGCAGCTTGCGGTTCTACCGCCACCTTTGCGAAAGAAGAGCAGGCTGACATCGCCATTCTTGCGCCCTGAAGAAAAGATACTAACGGTCCGGAAGGCGCGCGATTTATATGCGCAGCAATATTAGCCTGCGGGTCAAACGCTTGGATTTTACCGATGATGCGCAAAACATCGTCGATATGCGGCAGGGCTGGCGTTGCTCTCATATCCACCATGGTTTCGCTCCTAGGCCCGGCGTTCCAGAACGTATTTGGCCAGTTCTTTCAACATATCGGCCCGGCCTTCGAACACGTTCAAATGGCGGCAGGCCTGCGCGACCAGCATCTCTGCGCGCTGCTTCGCCTGTTCTTTGCCCATCGTGGAAACGAAGGTCGATTTTCCGGCCTTTTCATCCTGGTTGGCGGGCTTGCCGGTAACGCCGGAGGTTTGCTCGACATCCAGGATATCGTCCGTTACCTGGAAAGCGAGGCCCAGATCGTAGGCGTAGTTGCACAGCGCTTTCTTATGCGGCTCATCCGCCTTGCCGAGGATAGCGCCGGCTTCGCAGGCGAACGCCATCAGCTTACCTGTCTTCATCCGCTGCATGCGGGAAATGGTGCCGAGGTCGAATTCCTGATCTTCACCGATCAGGTCCAGCATCTGGCCCCCGACCATGCCTTGCGGGCCGGAGGCTTCGGCAAGCTTGCGCACCAGTTCAAGGCGCACGTTCGGGTCGGCATGGGTGTCCGGGCTGGACAGGACTTCGAAGGCGAGGGTGAGCAGGGCGTCGCCTGCGAGGATCGCCGTCGCCTCGTCATAACGAATATGAACCGTCGGCACGCCGCGGCGCAGGTCTGAATTGTCCATGGCGGGAAGGTCGTCGTGGATCAGCGAATAGCAATGCAGGAATTCAACGGCGGCGGCGACGCGGCGCGCGCGGGCGGGGTCGCAGTTAAAAATCTTGGCGGATTGCATCACCATGAACGGGCGCAGGCGCTTGCCGCCGGAAAGCACGCCGTGGCGCATCGCCTCATACAGGCGATCTTCGGCAAGGTCCGTCTGCGGCAGCAGGCGTGAAATGGTCTTGTTGACGCCGACGACGCATTCTTCCAAGGCTTCGGTTAGCGCGTCTGACGCTTCTCTGGGGGATGGGGCCATAAGATCAAATTCTCCAAAAGGGGGTTATTCGCTGACGTCGAACGGTGCGGTGGCTGGCGTTCCGTCGGGGGAAAGGGTGATTTTTTCGATTTTAAGGCGCGCTTCGGTCAGCTTTTTCTCGCAATATTGTTTCAAGGCGATGCCGCGCTCATAGGCCTGGATCGACTCATCCAGCGGCGCCTTGCCTGATTCCAGCGCGCGGACGATTCCCTCAAGTTCCTCCAAGGCTTTCTCGAAACTAAGGTTTTCAAGGGGTTGTCCCGCCACGATTAATTTTTCCTTTATTTTCCGGCTATTATGCAGCGCGGCATCCTATGTCAGATGCGCTAAAAGTGCAAGTCTGGGGGCTGATCTTTGCAAAACTTAATTGGTTAAACCTGGGGTATTATTGAAATATATGGAAATGAGTAAAGAGGAGACTTTCTGATGTACAACCAAAATGCACAACAGCAGGCCAATGCTCTCAAAGCCAACGACATGTATATGTGGCGCATCAACCGTCATGCCACTGAAAAGCATGAAGAGAATGTGAACCGCGAAATCCTTCGCCGTCAGCACAAGAACTAAGAATTTTTAAGGCCAGCCAGCGCGTCCAGATGAGCGGCGACGCTGGCGCGAAGGGCGGCCAGATCGTAGCCGCCTTCCAGCACGGAAATGACACGTCCCTGCGCCGTCGCATCCGCCACGGCGCATAATTTTTGGGTTACCCAGAAAAAATCTTCTTCGGTCAAATTGATCTGCGCCAGCGGATCGGCGGCATGGGCATCGAATCCGGCGGAGATCATCAGAAGGTCCGGCGCAAACCGGGTCAAGGCCGGAAAAACCTTTTTCTCATAAATATTTCTGAAGTTTTCTGAACCTGAATTCGGAGCCAGAATAAAGTTCATGACACTCTCATCATTGTCTTCTTCCAGCCCCGTCATTGGCCATAACGGATACTGATGGGTGGAGATAAACAGGATGGAGCCGTCATGGCGGCGGGTCATCGTGTCGGTGCCGTTGCCGTGGTGGACGTCGAAATCAACAATGGCGATTTTCTCAAAACCGTGTGCCTTCTGCGCATGGCGCGCGCCGATGAAAACGCTGTTGAACAGGCAGAATCCCATGGAAACGGACGGCTCGGCATGGTGGCCGGGCGGGCGCATGGCGCAGAAGGCGCGGTTTGTCTTTCCAGCGGCGATATCGTCCACGGCGGAAATGACCGCTCCGGCCGCATGCAGGGCGGCGTTCCACGACCCGGGGGACAGAATCGTGTCCGCGTCGATGGAAACATGGCCGTGATCCGGAATCGCTGTGCGGATATGTTCGATATACGAAAAAGGGTGGGCGAGGGTAAGATGCTCTTCCGTGGCCGGTTTCGTCTTGATCCGGGGCAGGGCGGCATAAGGTTTTTCCTGCAAAAGCGCCTGCACGGTTTCCAGCCGGGCGGCGCGTTCGGGATGGGAAAATCCCGTGTCGTGGCCGAGGCCTGACTCGTGCGTGTAGATCGTTGTTTTCATGGTGCCCTCTTTTGCTTATTATGCTTTCACAAAATTCTTCGCGAAGCCACCCCATGACTTTCGGCATCAATTCCACCGTTCGTTCCCTGCAAACCCGCCTGCTGCTGCGCTGGGTTCCCAAATGGTATGGCGCGTTTTCGGACCCGCAGGGCGGGTTTTACGAACGGTTGGGCAAAGGGTTCAAGCCCGTGTTTACGGGACAGCGGAGGCTGGTGACACAATGCCGCCAATTGTCAATTTACAGTCATGCTTCTTTGTTGAAAAACAAAAATTTATACAAAAATCTTGAAGCAAAATTTGAATATATTTGCGAGCGCTATCATGACCCTGAAACGGGTCTCTGGCACTTCGCGCTGGAGGATAGCGGGGCCGTCGCGGACCGGACCTGCGATCTTTACGCCCTGTCTTTTGTAATCTTCGCCTGCTCCCATTATTACGCCGCGACGGGCGATGCGCGGGCGGCGAACACGGCGCGTGAGGTGCTGGATCTGGTCGATAAACGATTCCGGCTTCAGGGGTTGCCGGGATTGGCCGAGGCGCTGGATGTGCGCGGGCGGCCCTTGCCGCAGGTGCGCCGTCAGAACCCGCACATGCACCTGCTGGAAGCCTGTCTTTTCGCTTATGAAACCTGGAACGACCCGGCCTATGCCGCGATGGCGGATGAAATGGTCGCGCTGTTTTACGGTTATTTTTATAAGGCCGGAAAACAGGGGCTGTGCGAGTTTTTCACCGACGATCTGCGTCCTCACCCGGAACGGGGAGAGCGGCTGGAGCCGGGGCATTATTTCGAATGGGTCTGGCTGTTAAAGCGCCATGCGGCGATGACCGGAGAAGATAGCCGTCATGACGCAGTCGCGTCCGAGTTGCTGGATTGGGCCAACCGTTATGGCTGGGATGCCGAATATGGCGGAATATATGACATTGTTGCGCAAAACGGCCATGTGCTGGCGGCGACCAAGCGAATCTGGCCGTTTTGCGAGGCGTTGAAAGCCAATGCCCTGATGCTTGATTCTGCACCGGATCGTCAGGCGCTCAAAGACCGCATGTCGTCCATGGTGTCCGTCTTTAACCGCAAATATATGCTGGAACGCGGATTCTGGACCGAATGGCTGAACCGCGATCTTACGCCTGCGGCAGATTACATGCCCGGTACGACGCCGTATCATGTCTATTTCGGGATTGCGGAAACGATGGATATCCTGAACCGTCGCGGCCAGACATTTTCTTACCGCGCGCTGGCGTTCGAAATCGTTTATGGCTTGCGCCGCGCGCTATCGTCAATTGTTCGCCGCGTCCGCGGCTTTGCTGGTGGCGGGTGATGCCGGGGCGGCCGCTATGCGCGGGTGGCTCTGGTTATACGCCAGCTGTTCCGGGCTGAGCTGGAAGCCGACAATTACGCTGTAGGACTGGCCGCTGGACGAATCCGGAAACGGCATGTTCTGGAAGATGCTCTCGCTCTGCCGCACCTCGGTCTGGTCCTTGCCATAGGCGACGCTGGCCGCAAATATCTCTTTGGACAAGACATTCCCCTGCGCGTCCGTTACCGCGACGAAGTAGGGATAAGCAAAGCTCGGCTTGTCGCCCGGTTTCATCCGCCCCTTGGGCCCGGTCTTCCCGGCAAGATTCAGATCGATCTGCATAACGATCGTGCCGTTTTCCGTGCGGCATGTATTGTCGATGGCCGTAATTTCCAATTCCGAAATCATCGTGGCGTCGGACGGTTTCGTATCGTCGGTAAATTCGCTTAAATGCGCGAGGTCGGGGCGCACGCTTGCCTGGGGGCAGGTGCCGTCATAAACCGGCAGCTTCTTTTTTTCTTCCTTCACCGGGTCTATCGCCCTGGCGAACGTGCCGGTTACGCTGTCATACCCGCGGGCGAGATCGTCTTTCAGCCCTTCCATCGTAGAGCATCCGGTCAGGGCAAGCAGGGCAGCGAGAACGAGCGGCGGAGCATATCTCATAGAAGAAAGGATAGGCCATGGCCTATAGGGTGGCAAGGGGCGTTTGCGGTGGATTTTGGCGCGCCCATCCGCTATATAACCGCTATGGAAAAACGTCCGTTGACCCTTTTGCTTTCGGCCCCGCGCGGATTTTGCGCCGGGGTGGACCGCGCCATCCAGATCGTTGAAAAGGCGATCGAGAAATACGGCGCGCCGGTTTATGTGCGCCATGAAATCGTCCATAACAAATTCGTTGTCGACGGTCTGCGGGCCAAGGGCGCGGTATTCGTCGAAGAACTGTCCGAAATTCCCGATGACGGCCGCCCGGTGATTTTCTCCGCGCACGGCGTCGCCAAATCTGTCCCCGCCGATGCGAAAAGCCGCGCGATGTTTTTCATCGATGCGACCTGCCCGCTGGTGAGCAAGGTTCATAAAGAGGCGGAAAAACATCATGAACTGGGGCGGCAAGTCGTCTTGATCGGTCACGCCGGCCATCCGGAAGTGATCGGCACGATGGGACAATTGCCGCACGGGGCTGTATTGCTGGTGGAAACGGTAGACGATGTCGCGCGCCTTACAGCGGCCGATGCGAACAATCTCGCCTTCTGCACGCAGACGACTTTGTCTGTCGATGACACGGCGGATGTCGTCGCGGCGCTGCGGCAAAAATTCCCGGCGATCATCGGTCCTGGAAAAGAAGACATCTGCTATGCCACCACCAACCGCCAGGCGGCGGTCAAGGCCATCGCGCCGCGCTGCGATGCGCTGATGGTGATCGGCGCGCCGAATTCCTCGAATTCCAACCGCCTGGTCGAAGTCGGCGTCGCCTATGGCTGCGACAAGGCGATTTTGGTCCAGCGCGCATCGGATATTCAATGGCAATGGTTCGACAATATCAACACGCTGGGCCTGACGGCCGGTGCGTCCGCTCCGGATGTGCTGATCGACGAAGTGATCGCGGCCCTGAAGGAACGGTTTGATGTGACGCTGGAGGAAATCGCGATTACACAGGAAAACGTGGTGTTCAATATCCCCCGCATCCTGCGTGAGGCCGAGGAAAACCGCCCCGAAAAAGTGGCTTAAGCTATCAACCTCTGCTAGCATCCCCGCGGAAGCGGGGATCCACATGCCTCATTACGTTTACATTCTGGCCAGTCAGAAAAACGGAACGCTTTACACCGGCGTTACGACGGACCTGAAGAAGCGAGTGTGGCAGCATAAAGAAAAAATCATAAGAGGCTTTACACAGAAGTATAATGTAAGCCTGCTTGTGTATTATGAAATTTATGAAGATTACTAGGACGCCGCGAACCGCGAAAAAAGAATGAAAAAATGGAATAGGGACTGGAAGACAGGGTTGATACGTAAAGAAAATCCTGATTGGCTTGATCTCTATGATACATTGTAATGGATCCCCGCCTGACGCGGGGATGCTTTTGAAGGGCAAAGTATGGCCGTCTACACACCCGTCACGGAAATAGAACTGAAGGATTTCCTGTCCGCCTATGATCTTGGGCGCTTGCGCGCTTTTGACGGGATTGAGGCGGGGGTCAGCAATACCAATTATTTCATCACGACGGATGCCGGGCGGTTTGTGCTGACCCTGTTTGAACCGCACCGGGTCAAGGCCGAAGATATCCCGTTTTTCATTCATTATTCCAGCACGCTGGAACAGGCAGGCGTGCCGTGTCCGAAAACGTTGCTCCGCAAGGACGGGAAATCCATCTCGCCGCTGTGCGGCCGCCCGGCATCGCTGTTTTCCGTTCTGGAAGGCGAAGGCAGCACGGCTGGAAAGCTTACGCCTTCTATGTGCGAACAGGCTGGCGCCGTGCTGGCAAAGATGCATCTTGCGGCAGGAAGCGTCCACGAGGTTGCGATCAATCATTTCGGCCTGAGCCGCTGGAAACTCTGGGTCGGCGATCTCGGCGCGTCGATGGACCGCATTGCGCCGGGCCTGCATGATTTTGCGCGCGCCGAACTCGGCTGGGTTTCCATGCGCTGGCCGTCAAAACTTCCGCTCGGCGCCATTCACGCGGACTATTTTCCCGACAATGTGTTTTTCAAAGACGGCAATGTCAGCGGTGTGATCGACTTCCATTTCGTCTGTACGGAACTGTTCGCCTATGATCTTGCTATCGCGCTGAACGCGTGGAGTTTCGATCAGGACAATGTGTTCCAGCCTGCGCGCTTTGCCGCGATGATGCGCGGCTACAACTCCGTGCGCCCGTTGTCCGCGGAAGAACAGAATGCCTTGCCTGTTCTGCTTCGCGCGGCGGCGCTGCGTTTTCTCCTCTCGCGCATTGAAGAGAAACTGAACTGGAACGAAGGCGATTTCATGGTTCCACATGATCCCATGGTGTTCAAATCCCGCTTGCGCCATTTCCAGTCTGAGAAAATCGCCGCATGAGCGAGCGTCCTCATGTCGAGATTTTTACCGACGGCGCGTGCTCCGGCAATCCCGGACCGGGCGGGTGGGCAGCGCTGCTGCGGTTCAACGGGATCGAAAAAGAAATTTCCGGCGGCGAGGATCATACCACCAACAACCGCATGGAAATGATGGCGGTGGTTGAGGCGCTGGGCGCACTTAAAAAACCATCCCGCGTCACGCTCTACACGGACAGCCAGTATGTCCAGAAAGGCATCACCGAATGGATGGACGGGTGGAAGGCGAAAAACTGGAAAAAGGTCATGAATGTCGACCTCTGGCAGCGAATCGATGAAGCGTTAAAGCCCCATAATGTGAAAATCGTCTGGGTGCGCGGCCATGACGGGCATGTAGAAAACGAGCGTGTGGATAAGTTGGCAGTCGCCGCGATTCCAAAGCCTTAGCAAAAGTTTTTCACAGATTATCAACAGGTTGGCGGGATGTCGCCGGGGAACTTTTAAGATTCTCTTAATGTTTGCGGACCAGAGTCGGAGTCGCAAACAAGGAGGTTTGTTATGACGA